>NZ_NIZW01000003.1:217500-329094 GCF_002727185.1 Rhodopirellula bahusiensis | reverse complement strand
GTTACGGACTGCTCATTCGCTTTTGGTTGCTCTCCACCCTTTCTGTTGAAAACGCAGTTACCATCAGCTACGGGGCGGTAACGAATTCCCCGGTCAGGACTTTCACCTGACAATTCAATCGCCTTTGCAGGCGCACTAGCCGACAGAGGCCCTCTGTCGGCAAAACACGCCGGCAATGCAGCAGACATCGGCAAACTCATCGCCTCGGACCTACTTGGGAAACCAATCCCTTCCTGCGCTGGGTTGCGCTCAGGCCGACGGAGAGCCTCCGTCGGCTACACTCGACACGCCAATCATGTCGCCGACAGAGGCCCTCTGTCGGCTACTCCGAGATAGCTGGCAGCGCTTTGACCGTGTCGCCGATGATTCCGACGTGGCAGTTTTCGAGCAGCGTGCCGGATTCGAAATACACGTTTTTGGCCGCGATCATGTACTCGGTCATCGCCAAGTGATAGCGAGTTTGTGATTCGTTGAGCCGTCGCTGGGCGTCGAGCAGTTGCTCCAAACTGATCGGCAAACCTGCCTTGCGGTTGGCCTCGAGAGCATCCAGTGCGTCCTTCGAAGCCAGGTAGCGATTCAGGTTGGTTTCCATTTGGGCGTATGCCCGTTCTGTCTCCGCGATGACGGCCAGCAAGTCATGGGTGATCTGCCGCTCTTGCTCTCGCAACACCGCCCGCTCACGTGCCACCTGGATCTTGGCGTGCTGCACCGCGGCGTGTGCCTGACGAAAACCGACCGGCATTCGGAACTCGACTCCGGCCTCGTACTCTTGGTAGTCGCCAGTCCCAAGTTCGTTGAACGCGGAATCGCTACCCGCCAAATCCTTGCCGAGACCGCGCAGCCGATACGTGGTGACCAAGTCCAAGGTTGGCAGCTGAAAGTTCTTCGCCGCAATGACTTCCAACTCTCGGCGTTTGACCAGCAACCGTTGCTGCTGCAATTCGCTCCGCATTCGCAACGCGTCAACGGCCAACGATTGAGAGTCAAAGATCAACGGAGCCGACAAGGGCTCGTCGACAGGACGCAGCAGTTGCCCATCGGCGATCGGCAATCCAATCAGCAAACGCAAACGACGCTCCGCCGCTTGGACTCCCGTGACACCCGCGAACGTGCCGCCAGAGGTAGAGTTGTTGGTTTGAGTTCGCTGAATCAGCTTGCCAGCAATCGCATCTTGTAACTCCGACACAAACCGGTAGTACTGTTCTCTCGCAAGTGCTTCCGCCGAACCGCCACGTCGGTTCGATGACTTCTGTGCGTCGTAGCTTCGCCAAGTCTCCAGGCTACGAGCGACTGCTTCTTGCTTGGCGTCGACATCACGATAAGCGAAGTACAAATCCCAGTACGCATTGACGACATTGCTGAGATAGTTGCGAGCGTCTTCGCGAAATTGTGCGTTGGAGATATCGCTGTTTGTTTTCGCAATCAACACACCGTTGTACACACCCGGCAAAGCCGCCGGCCCGGCGATCCGGTTGAATGCCAACCCGCCGCCCTGCAGCAATGGTTGCCGCAATTCGGCATGCAGTTGCGTTTGCCAAGCACTGGGCGTCAAGTTGCCCGTCGCGTTGTTTGCGTCGTAATCGGTGATGCTTCGCAGACTGATCTCCGCACCCGTTGCCGTTCGCTTAGACAACTGCAGCACGTAATCATGCACATCTTGCTTGAACGCGTTGGCACCACCGCCAAAGAACCGGTTGTTGAACCGACGGTCGTTGTTCTGCCAAGTTCCCACTGCGGTGAGCTGCGCATCAAACGCCGAGAGCGCGGCCTCCATGCCCAACTGCGGGTCGGTTTGAACCAAACCAGGGCTCTCATCCGTCGTCACCGTCTCGGGTGCTCGCAGCACGGTTGCGTTCAGGTCTCGCAAGACCTCGCTGTTGCTCATCGCTTGATTGAGAGCCTGCTGCAGCGTCAGGTCTCGATAATCCGCTTTGGCCAAAGCCTCGGGATCTCGCAATGTCAGCGGTGCGATGACGGGAGTCGTGAGCGTCTCCGGCGGTGCCCCGGCGTCCACTCGCGACATGATCTGATCGACGTGAGCGGTGCGATTGCCGAGCGTTTCAGGCAATGCCCGCGAAGCACGGCAACCCAACGAACTGATCGCCGGTACCATTGTCAGGACCATTCCGCCGGCGCACAAAATCCGCCGAGCTCGATGACCCAAAGCCCATCGAACCATCGAACGACCTGCACTGGGTCGACCTTTGGTCACACTTTCCCCTCGATGAATCCGCTAATTGAGGGCGCAGGAAGCACAACTGATGCAACCCGCACTATCCGGATTCTTCGACTGATCGATGCATCGAGATTGAGCGAATCTCAATCAAATGGAGCAGCGACGGATTCCAAGTACGCCCAAACAACGACGCAAAGACTTTACAGCGGCTGGTTAAACTAGGCAGCTGGTTTCGACCGTGAAACCGGCTCCAAATCGCAACCATGACAGCCACCATTCCATCTCAGACCGTCGTGTCGACCGATGAACTGACACCGTATCAACTGTGTCATCACATCGTCGCTCACACTCGCGCCGACCGAGCGTTGTGGTTTGCCCGACGACAGAACCAATGGGTTCCGATGGGCTCCTCCGTGCAATCCGAGATCGCGGTGGACTCGCCCGTCGCTCGCGATTGGTCCTCGATCCTTTCGCACATTCACGAATCGACCGAGACCAGCACTGACACGGTCTTTCAAAACCAGCTGGATCGATATCGCGAGACCTCCGGTGCCCAAACGATCCTGATTCTGCCGCTGCGTGCCAAAGAGGCAACCGGAGCGACATCGTTCTTGGTTCTTGAAACGTTCGACTCATCTGCACAACAGGTCGACTCGGCGGACCTGCAAGCGGATTGGGAGTCGATCAGCCACACGCTAGCTCCTAAACTCCAGCGTGCTGTCGACCAAATTCAAACGTCTCCGCCACGCCTTAAACGTCAATCTTCGCGAGCCATTTGGGCGGTCGTCTTTGCGGTAGTCGTGTTAATTCTGTGGGTCGTCCAGGTTCCCTTGCGACTCCCCGTGGAAGGCAGCCTGGAACCGATCCACCAACAACGTCTCTTTGCACCGACAGCGGCCCGAGTGGTCACGGTACACGTCGAAGATGGACAACAAGTTGAGCAAGGCACCCTGCTCATCGAACTGCGAAGCGACGAACTGGACCTGCAAACCCAAATGGTCGCGGGCAACTTGGCGACCGCGAAAGCGGAACTGGCCGGACGCCGCACCATCCGATCCGATCGATCAACTCCATCGGGCTCTTCCAACTCATCGACCGACTCAAGCGGCCTGCAGTCATCGACAAACGAATTGGTTCTTCGAGAACGCATTCGGTCGTACGAGAAACAACTTGAGCTACTGCATTCCGTGCAAGCATCGATGTCGATTCGATCGACAGTCCAAGGCCAAGTCCGACGTTGGGATGAGGAAGAGACCCTGGTTGGCCGTGATGTCTTCCAAGGACAATGGCTCTTTGACGTAGTGGATTCATCCGCCGGAATGATCGCTGACGTGGAACTGGCCGAGCAACACGTAGGGCATGTCCTGCAAGCTCAATCCGAAAGCCAGCCTTTGACGTGCCGCTTGCGTCTGCGGGCCCAGCCTGATGTCAGCTGGACCGGTGAAGTTCAACAAATCGCATCCGCGGTGCATCCCAATGCAGAACAGCAACCTGTCGTCCAACTCAGCGCGACCGTGCCGTCAACACTGGAAGGCATTACCGACCAACCCATGGGCTCGACGGTCGTTGGCGATGTAGAAGCAGGACGACGAAGTCTCGCGTACGTCCTCTTTCGTCCCTTCTTCGATTCCCTTCGGGAGATTTGGTAATGCACCGAGCACTGATCGCAGCGGGACTTTCGCTTGTCGTCGCTTTCCCCGTATTCGCCCAAGACGCGCAACAGCCAACTTGGATAGGCGATCTGATTGTCACTCCCGCGCAATCAGGTTCCGCCGTTGCCATGCATCCCGGACGGTTGGTCAAGATTCATGTGACCGAAGGCGACCCGGTTACTCAAGGCGAACTGCTGGCAAGCCTCGACGATGAGGTCGCCAAACTGCAACAACAGTCGGCCGAACAAGATCTCGCGATCATCCAATTTCAAAGCGACCAAACACTGGATCTCGATGCTGCGCTCGCATTTCTGGAAGAACAAAAGAGCGCAGCCAAAGAACACGATGCCGGCGCAGCGATTCAAAAACGTCTGGCCGAAAACGATATCCGTGTGCTCGCTGCCCAAAAAGCCGAAGCGGTTGCCAAGAGCGAATGGACGCGTGCGGTCAACGCCAAAAAAGATTTCGACGACGCGGTTTCGCAATCCGAGATCGATCAATTCCGCCTCGCTTACGAACAACGAAGCTTGGAAACCCAGCAAGCCATCTTCGAACAAGAGAACGCTCGTTTGGAACAATCGGTCGATCAGGCCACGGCGTCATCTCTGCAAAACAAAATCCGATCGGCCGAAGTCGCAGTCCGACAAGCCAAAGCCGCGGCGAACGTTGTCCAGCTCAAGACGAAACTAAAAGAGCAGCAACTCGAACTGGCAACGGTGAATGTCGACCAACACTCATTGAAGTCGCCGATCAATGGCATCGTGGTCGAGGTTTCGCACCGCGTGGGTGACTGGGTCCAACCCGGCGAATCGATCGCCCGTGTGGTGCAGCTCAATCGTCTGCGAGTGGAAGGCTATCTGCCCGCCAAATGGATCCATTGGCTTCGTGACGAATCCAAACCCAAGCTGATTATTGAGCTTGCGACAAGTGAGACAACCGAACGAATTGGCGAAGCGAAATTCATCAGTCCCGAAGTCGACCCGCTCACGCGAGAAACGCGATTTTGGATTGAAATAGACAACGCCGACGGGAAACTGCTTCCTGGCTCGCCGGCCCGACTGATGCTCCCGAACAACGATCACGGAACGACACGATGAGTTCCGCGGCCATCCAGCCTCGATTGCGTCCGGATTTGATTTGCCGCATCATCCGCGTTGGCAAAGCCTTTCAATGGGTGATCCGAGACCCTGTCGTATCGACGCGAGGCTCTCACGACCGCTTCTCGGCGCAATGGATGGTCAACGAGCAAGAATTCGCGATTCTTCAAAGTCTGGATGGACGTCGGTCGTTCGAACAAGCCCACCTGCATTGCCAACGTCTGCTCGCTCCAGTCGAACTTTCGCGAGAAGATTTTGCAGCCTTCGTAGACCAAGCCAACCGAAACGCTTGGGTCACAACCGCGTCTGCTGATGGCACTCCACTGCTTTCGCAGAGTGGAGCGGGAACTCAGCGACATGAACTCGGCGAGTCGTTTTGGCAACGGATTCTACACAACCCTTTGGCCATTCGAATCCCGTTGCTGGATCCCGATCGATGGCTTGATCGCCCTGTGAAAATCGCTCGAAACTTTGTTGCAAGGAATCAACGTACATGCACGGTCATTGGTTCCGCATGGACTGTGCTCACAGGAGCCATTCTTCTTACGCACTGGGAACGATTGATTCCAGCGATCGGCCAGAGTGCTTCGGCGCTACAATCTCCATCCACGTGGATCGTTCTGGCGTTTGTGATTTCGGGGGTCAAGCTGATCCACGAGCTCGCTCATGCGGTAGCATGCAAATGGTTTGGAGGAAGCTGTCACGAGATGGGTGTCATGCTGTTGTTTGGTATCCCTTGCTTGTACTGCGACGTCAGCGACGCTTGGTTGATGCCGCAACCATGGAAACGAATGCTCGTCTCCGCCGCAGGAATCCTGGCTGAGTGTGTGCTTGGATCCCTCGCACTGGTTGCCTGGACCCATTCGATGCCTGGACTGCCGCAAAACGTGTTGTTGTTTGTGTTGATGGTAACATCGGTCAACACGTTGATTCTGAACGGCAATCCACTGATGCGTTATGACGGCTACTACCTGCTGTCCGACGCGGTTTCGGTTCCCAATCTGGCAACACGTTCCCGAGTCGCGTTGCAAATGCGATTGCGGTCTTGGTTCTGGGGTGCGTCATCGATTCAAACGGAATCGCAGTCCCAACCCACCGCGGTGCAAAACGATCGCAACTCACTCGGCTTGCTCGCCTATGCAACTGCCAGCAGTGCTTATCGCTTAGTCGTCTTCGGAACCATCGGCTGGTTGCTGCTCAATCATCTCGCGTCCATCGGTGCGACCACCATCGGCATCGCCGCTATTGCGATCCTTCTGTATCGCGTGATGCGAGTTTGGACCGCTCCCATCCTGCGAACGCCATCCGAGGTCGCTCCCGTGAAAGCTCGCCGCCGATCTCGAATGATGATTGGTTTGGTTGCTGCCTTATCGGTGGCAGTTCTCTCGATCCCGCTTCCTCACCGCGTGAATGCGACGGCGAAGGTTCAACCGATCCAGCAAACCGAGATTTTTGCATTGACCGCGGGACGTTTGGAATCCATTGCCTCCACGGGACATTTCGTACGAGCCAACGAGTCGATCGCTAGGTTGTCGGATTGGAAAACCTTCCTCCAAATCGAACGCCTCGAGGGCGAGATTGCTGAATTGGAAGCTCGTCTGAAGGGAACTCGCATGAGGCGCATTCAATCGGACGCCGGAACTCCCACCTTGGCCAATATCCCGACCATCGAATTCGCACTGCAATCCAAACGCGAAGAACTGCTGACGATCCAAAAAGAGTCGGAGCACCTTGAGATTCGTTCGCCTCACGCGGGCCGGGTCGTTGCGGTCTCGGCCAAACCCGTCACACCATGGCATCGGTCACGATCCCAAATTGGTTGGAGTGGGCAACCAACCGAAGCGATCAACCGGGGAGCTTGGATCAACAGCGGAACTCCCATTTGCAATGTCGTTTCAGACGATCAGCACAAGGTCTCGGTGTCCATCGATGCATCGCAGATCGGATGGATGCGAGAGGGCCAAGCGGCCGTCACGACATTCCCCTCCGGTGCCACATGGATCGGGAATGTTACTGAAGTGGGCACGCGTCCGTCTGAGAATGATGGGACCTACGAAGTCACCGTTGCACTTGATCCTGACAAGCGACCGTTTGACTTCCCTCCGCCATCGAACTGGACGGCCAAAGTGAGCGTGCACGTTGAGCCCGCTTCGCTGTGGAAACGAACTCGGCACTGGTTGGCCACCCACTTCCGTACGAATAGCTGACGATCGACCAACCGGTCATCAGTCGGAACTCGTCGCCGCCGGCCACAACCGGACGGTGCCATCTTCGGACGCGGTCATCATCAGATCCCCCTTCTCGGTCAAATCCAACGCGGACAAGGCATCCTTGTGACCTCGCAGTTCCAGCAACTCTCGTCCCAACCTGGCTTGTTCGTCACGATTCGCTCCCTGTGCGATCGGATCCCACACTCTCACCGAGCGATCTTCACTGGCGGTAAACAACCGAAGCGGATTGGACAGCACGGCTAAATCGGAGATCGGTTCCGCATGTCCAATCATCTGAATCGGGGCCTCAATGTCCGCCGTTCCAAACCTTGGATTGGCGAACCACTTCTCCACGTCCCACATTCGCGCGACGTTGTCGGATCCACCAACCGCGACCCATTTGGAATCTTTGGAAAAGCGGCCGACGTTCAGTTTGCCGAGCGATGGATCCGCCATCAGGTTGAGCGTCTCCTCCCCGTCCATTCGCATCAACGTCGCCGCACCTTGATTGGTTGTCGCCAGCAAACACGAACCATCCGGACTGAAGTCCAACGAAGCGATCCCGCCTTGCAAAACCGGATCGTTCCACCGACTGACGGACTGGAATGTCCCTGAGTTCTCTTCAAAGTCCCAAACGCGAACTCGTGAATCGTCACCACCGGTTGCCAAGCGAAACGTTTCCGTAGGAGAGATCGCAATCGCGCGAACAGTGCCCTCGTGAGGCGACTCTAATTTGCCGATTGTCTTGCCAGTCTCCGCATCCCAAACTTTGACACTGCGACTGGCCGTGATCACACGGCGATCACCATCGGCAAAGGTGGCTCGTGTGACCGCACCGTGAGCTCGATAGCTCATCAGATGCGAGTTGGAGTCACCGTCCCATCGAAACGCCGCATTGCCGTGCATGGTCACGAAGCGATCACCTTGCAGCGACGCCACCGCGGTGCATTCCCCAATGCGTTCTGGCAGTTCAACCGCGGCGACTCGTTTCGCCGTCCCGATTTCGCTGGATAGGTCCCAGGTCTCAACGCGACTGGAACGATCTCCGGCTGGAGTCACAACCAACCGAGCCAACCGACCGTCTGTTGAAAATGCCGCTCCGCCAAAGTTGGGACGGCCACCAAAGACGCTGGTTTGATCCTTTGAAAATGTTTCCGAAAGCAATCGTTGTTGTCTGCCGCTGGGAAGATCCCACCAAGTCACACTGGCAATGGTTCGGTCGGTTCGCTTCGATTGATCGATCGTGATTGCCTGCCGTCCATCGGGCGAAACGACAAGGTCCATCACAAAGCCATCGGTGTCATAGCGGTCCGCCCAACTCCGATCGGACCAACGCCAACGCATCAACGATTGATTATCGGATCCAACCCAAACGCTTTCTGAATCACCCGCGAACGATGCCGTGTTGATGCGAAAGCCGAGGAAATCGTCGATTGGTCCACCGACCGGTTCGCCTGTTTGCAAATCCCACACACGGCCTCGGCCCGCTCGATCGCCGCTGAACAACCAATGGCTGTCAGGAGAAATCGCTAGAGCAGCGACGGATTCTTCATGCCCATTCAAACGATGCAGTAACCGAGGCGAAATTTGCTTGGACGGATCCAACTTCCAAACCAAAACGTCCGATTCGGTGGAACTGGAACCGGTGGCAAGAAGGCTGCCATCTTTCGAAACCGCCAACACATCGTTCAGCCCCGTCCCACGAACGCTGCCGAGTTCTGTTCCACGATCGATGTCCCAAATGCGGACCGTCGCGTCGGCATTGCCGAGAAACAATCGACGATGCACAGGGTCCATTCGCATAGACATCGCACCGAACGCGCTGCCTTCTTCCAGTGTTCCCCCATCTTCTGCCGGCGACGATTGCTCGTCCGACGAGATCGTCAGACGAGTATCGAATCGAGATGTATTGGAATCAATCGACAGCACTCGCGCCGTGTGATCGCGACTGGATGTCACAACCTTTGTTCCATCGGGGCTAAATCGCGCCGACCAAATCTCGTCCTCGTGGGCGGCCGTTTCGAATGCGTCCAAACCATCGGCCGCTAAATTCTGATCGCCCTTCGGCTGAGTGGATGTGAGATTGTCTTCCAATCCACTGTCCAACCGTCCCGTTTCTGATTCCCAATAACGAAGCGTTTGATCGTCGCCCAAAGACAGCACGTCGCCACCGGATGCAGGAACAAACACCGCTGACTTCACCGCCCCGCCGTGGCCGCGCAACGATCGCTCGCGAGCCCAAGGCCCAAGTTCGGCTTCGCTCGGAACGTCCGCACGCGTCCATGTTCTCACCACGTAGTCTTTACCGGCGGTTATCAGTCGATCGAGCGTCCCGTCATATCGAATGGCCTGCACCCCGCCGCGATGAATTGGTGTGGTTTCGCTCAACGCTGTGGAGACATCGACATTGCTTTTGGAAGCATCAACCGAAGCCAAGTTCTGGACCGCACTTTCGATGTTTTTCTTCGGATCCGCATCAACCAGATCTTCTTGATCCCAAACGAATACGTTTCCATCGGTGTCACCACTCGCGAAGACGGGAGAGTCATCCTCCATCCAAGCCGACACCGCAGACACTTCCGAATCATGCCGCATGAAACGGCCAACCCGAGTCCCAGCATCTGCTCCACCGACACCGATGTTCCAAACCGCCACACGTCCCCGTGCCGAATCGTTGACCGCCGCAGCAACCCAAACCGTTTCCCCATCGCGAACGGCAGTGACTTGTGTGACTGGACCGACGTGCCAATGTTCGTTGAAAGTAGGAAAGCCATCATCGCCATTCGAAATCAGGTCCCAAATCCGGACCGTACGATCGGTGGATGATGACACCAACGTGTTTGAGTCGGCAAAACCAAGGTCGCTGACCGGTCCGTCATGCGTCGGCAAACGCGATATGCGTTTGGACAGATCCCCGTTCCAAATTTCGATTTTTCCGTCGAGCATTCCGATTGCAACTTGTTCGCCTGATGCATTCATCGCGGTGGCCGTGACGAATCCGCCATTGGGATCGTCCCACGCTTCCGCCATTGTCAATTGACCGGAACTGGCGAGAGAGAATGTCGCGATCCGCCCGTCATCTTGAACAATCAAACCACGCCGAGACTCACTCGTTGGAGCCTGAGCCAACAACAATTGATCCGCGATCACGGGTAGCGAAGCGACTGTTTTGGATTGACGAACGGTAGCTGACAACCAACGCAGTTCCCATGGCAACGGCTCCTTGGGGAATCGCTCCCGATAGCCATCGGCCAACTTCGAAAGAATCCGTCGAGCGTCAGAGAACTCGTTGCGATCCACACGTGCTTTGGCCAATCCAATTTGAGAAACATAAGACTCGTATTCCGCCTCGGCTTGGGCTACACGGGCAGCTTCTGCGCTGACGCGAGCTTTTTCCGCATTCTTGTTGGCGCGTACTTCATTTCGTTCAGCCTGTTCCCTATTTTCGATTGCTGTGCGCTCGTTCGCCTTAGCGAGCTCAGTTTGTTCATTCGCGATCTTCCGTTGTTTTTCTGCCTCTTTCCTACGTTTTTCTGCAAGGGCCTTCTGCTTTTCAGCCACCGCTTTCTGACTTTCCGCGTTTTTTCTTTGCTCCTCAGCGATGTTCTTCTGCTCGGTGGCCGTTCTTTTTTCTTTCAGCGCGACCTGTTCCTGTTCTTTCGCGATCCGGGTTTGCTCCTCGGCTCTACTTGCCTGTCGCCGTGCCTCTTTCTCCTTCGCGTTGATCGTTACCAATGCGAACGCACCGCCGACGAAGATGAACAGCAACATCGCAGCAACCGCACGCTTCAAGAACTTGAACCGTGACTCACGAGCCTTTCGATCCTGGATGGCTTGTTCCAGCTTCATCGCCATTTCTTCGTGCTCAGGCGATTCATGCAGCAACACGCCATCCGGCTTCAGCAGCGACAAGCCAAGGTCGAAATCTTCGTTGTCATGGGCCGCGGAAGCATGAGCCAACCGCGCCCGAGCCATGCCGTCTCGCGCGGCTTGGTTTCCATCCCAAAGATGCAATGCTTCTTCAAAACCAAACGTCGCTCGTGAGAACAACGTGTACGAAAGAGTCTGTTCTGCCTTGTTCAGATCATCTGTCGCTCTGGCCGCCAGCGAGATGCTTTCGGAGTGCGAACGATATTCGCGAATCGCCTCTTGGAACTCAACCACGCTCGCATAGCGGTCTTCGATGCGAGTCGCCATCGCCTTGCGAGCAATGTTGAGCAGCTCACCTTCGTGCCGAGGATCAACATCCCGAATCTCGTTGGTCGCAACCGCTCGCAAGCATTCCCGAACGTTCTTGGCATGGTGCGGGGCCTTGCCGGTGACGATCATGAACAGCGTCGCACCGAGCAGATAGATATCCGCCGCTGGACCAATCGCCTCCAGTGGTCCCGTCGCCATTTCAGGCGCCATGAACGATGGCGTGCCACCCAATCCCTTCGCAGGTGTGATCGAACTCAGCTTTTCGAATTGGGGCAGTGCCAACGCGATGCCCCAATCCATCACCATCACGACACCAAAGTCACCCAGCATCACGTTTTCGGGTTTGATGTCGCGGTGGATGATCCCTCGCGTGTGAGCGAACGCGATCGCATCAGCCACCTTGATCAAGATCTCAAGATTTTCGTCCCGCGACTTCTCGCCGATGACCTTGTTCCACGGCGTCCCGACGACACGTTTCATGGCATAGAACAAAGTGTTCTCGCCGGTCACCGCGACATCGTGAATCGGAACAATGTTGGGGTGATCCAAGTCGCCGGTGATCACCGCTTCGGTCAGAAACTGCTGACGTCGACTGTTTTCGGTGGACTCCAAACGCCCCTGTTTTCGAAGTGCGTCGCGTTTGTCATCCTCCAGAGGTTTGATGATTTTGACCGCGATCAATCGATCCAGCGAACCTTGTCGAGCGACGAAAACATTGCCCATCCCGCCTTTACCAAGCAGCCGAACCAGTCGGTAATCGGACGCTTCCGTTTCACTCTCCTGCGGCGTCGTGACCTGACGTCCGCGAAGAGGCAACGACGAACCGGCAACCGCCGATCCAAATTCACTGAACGAAGCGACGGTGGCTGCGCCGGTGTGGAACTCTTGCGACAACTTGGACCAATAAGTCACATCCTCGGATGTCAATTCGCGAGGGTTGATGGTTTGACCAATGTCCTCGTCTGTCAGGATCGTTCCCGCCGTCGCTGCGTTGGAGTCTCCCGAATCCTCGTGTGTTTCCGAGTTCGATCGGATCGTGGGAAGCGAGTTCTCTGCCGTTTGGTCCAGCGTCGCGTTCAGGTCAACCGTGGCTTCCGTTTCCGGAATGGTCGCATTCGCCTCTGTCAGCGATTCGTCGATGACAGTGACGTTGGCATCGGTGAGCGTCAGATCCGTTTCCACCAAGGTCGCGTCGGGATCGAAGTCGGCGTCTTCCTCGACCGTTGCATCCAAATCCGAAACAGTCGACGACGCATCCGTGACCGTTGCATCGGCATCAACGACGGTGAAGTCGTTTTCGTCGATTGTTTGATCCGAATCTTCCACCGTCAGGTTGGTTTTCTCGACCGTTTGATCCAAGTCCGAGACGGTCGCATCGGGATCGTCTGACGGTGCGGCAGGGACGATCTCCCCTTCATCCAAAGTGGCGTCCAAGTCAGCGTGGTCAATCGTCTCCCCCAAACCGCGATGGTCGTTTCGTTGCTGCGGATCGGTTTCCTCGACCGTTTCATCCAAATCGAAATGGTTTTCGGTCGCATTCTCATCCTCTGGCATACCGTGATCTGGTTCACCTTGGCGATCTTTATCATTCGTCATGATCACGCTCCTCGTTTGGGAGTTGATCCGAATCCAATTCTTCTAGATCGAGCGGAATCAAACGCAACGTACCAGCCTCCAGGTCATCGCCGGTTTGGATTGGACGCCCATCTCTCAATTCAACCTGCAGGATCGTGCGTTCATCCGACTCACCGATCACATATTGAATCTCATACTCGCCATCGGGAAGCTTCGAAAAGAGGCGATTCAAGGAATCACTTTCCAAAGAACGATCCGGCAAACGCACCGGTTCGATCAAGTCTTCCGCATCGGGATCCGGCGAGAGCGCACGAAGTTGAAAGAACTCCTCGCGAATCGACGCGGGACTGGATGACGCTTCGGAAGTTTCGAAAGTCACGCTCGTCAAGGTTGTGGTCGTGGTCGTCACGACAGGCGTCACCGGATCAACTGGTTCTGGGATCACGTCTCGAATGGGCAAAAACGCCAGCGGAACGTTCACACGGGGAATCACAAAGAACGCTGCCCCTGATTCAAGAACCGGCCCAGCGGCCGTTTGCGTCAGCGGATTGTCTGTTGATGAGATCACGTTGCCAGGAACGTCCATTGAGACGAGCGAGCCGTCCGTGTTGGGTTGGGCGATCGACTCGCCGAGCAACACAATCGACTCATGATGTTCCACAGCAAACAACACGTTCAACGGGTCGGTTGCACTCCCGCGGCCATTCAAGGTCGATTCCAGAATGTCGTTCTCCATGTAGACATGGCTGACGCTGGTCGTTTGAAACGAGCCCGGTAGATTCTCAACACGCTGGAAGCGATCCGTGTCGGCTCCCCAGTCGATGATCAGCGTCAAACCATTCTCGCCTTCGGTACCAAGATTGACCGACAGAATCCCCTCGGCATCGTTGACATCGAACTGAGACAGAATGTTCGTGCGAATGGAATCGTGTTGATAGAAAGCTTCCGTCAATTCCCCCGGCTCCGGCGCCACGGGTGGAGCGGCCGGACGTGGCGGCAAATCAGGGTTGGGCGGCACAAGGTCTTCTGGATCGAGTTCTGGACGCGGGGTGAACTGCCTCGCGATTCCAACGCCGTTCCCGGTGTTGATTTCAAATTGCTGCCCCAGTTCGATTGCTGGTGCGGACAAGGTCACCGCGCCGGATTCGATCGATGCCGCTTGGATCTGAACGTTGTCCGAAGCGACAATCCGCTGGTCGGATGTCAAACGCACACGGCCATCGGTTCCCAGCGCAACGACCTCCGGATCCAATTTGCGATCTGGCCCATCATCGGTGGTTTCGTCATCCACCAAGATCAAATCGCCTTCGGCGTGAACATCGACATATCCATCACCGGCGACGACATCGTTGATGATGATGTTGCCATCGTTGCGAACCCAAATGGAACCTTGATCGACCATCACTCTTTCAAGCGTCAGGTCCAACCCACCATTCTGTTCCAATCGGAAGTCACCGCTACCGAAGTCGATGCGTGCCACAACGGGCTCGTCGACCGCCATCCATACCAAGTCCACGTTTCCGTCGCCGGCATCGACGTCCAACTGAGTCACCGACTGCAATTCCAGTTCTTGCACGTTGCCGATGCCATCGTTCGCTTCGAGCAGAAGTTCATCGGCGATGAAATCCGCCAAGTTGTCGTCCGCTGAATCGTTGATCGAATTCGCGAACACCTCGACTCTCGCGTCGCCCGCGTTGATCTGCTGCACGATCAAATCGGACTGGCTGACCAATTGCACATCCGCATCAGCCGTGAGTATTCGGACGTTGGAGATTTGGTTGCTGGTTTGATTCAACGTCACGCCCGCATCAGCCGAAACGTCCAGATCGTCGACCACCAACGTGCTGGTCACCAACTGACGGACCGCACCTTGGCCAGTCACTTCCAAAACCGGTGTTGTCAAAGATGACTCCAAGACCAGATCATCTTGCAGACCCAGCAGTTGAACTCGATCTTGAACCGTGGTGGTTGCTTCTCCCAAGTCAACGCGCCCGACATCTTCGGTGGTCAGTTCGGTGATGTTGACGACCGACATCCCCAACTCCGGCAGCAATGCGAATGATGTGTTGGCGTTGCCACGGACCGAAATCATTTCCGCGGCGACGTCGACATCATTTCCGATGGTCGATGGCGATAGCACTTCGACATCCACGCTGTCTTTCCCGAGCCCGCCACGAACGGTCGCATCCAAACCATCAGGCAATCGCAAGTGCAACGAATCGTTGCCACCGCCCAAGTTCACTCGAACGCGACCGCCAGTAATCGCGTCGACGCCGATCGAATCGACTTGGATCGGATTGCCAATCACGTCGTGGCCAATCGTGATCGGAATGATGCCCGTCACCGAATCAGTGAATTGAAGTTCGCCTGTTGGTGTCAACGATGATTCGATCGTGTCAAATCCCGCGTCCCCTTGGACCAGAAGATCGC
The DNA here is from genome assembly GCF_002727185.1 of Rhodopirellula bahusiensis. NCBI lineage: Bacteria > Pseudomonadati > Planctomycetota > Planctomycetia > Pirellulales > Pirellulaceae > Rhodopirellula > Rhodopirellula bahusiensis. Next base: position 313,754 of record NZ_NIZW01000003.1, on the reverse strand, counting down.
CCAGTGCGGTCAACTCAGCGGTGGCGTTGAGAACCAACCGTTTTTCCAGCGGACGAATGCTCGGAACAAACCGGGCCGGCGGGCCGACTTCGGCGACATCCGCTCGGATCCATTTTGCCCACGAACGCGACCAAATTCGCGACGCCTTTGGCCTCCAATCGCGAGCCAATTTGGACTGGAGAAATCGCATGATTCTGGAGGCTTTGGTGACCGAGTGAAGAACGTGTATCGAGACGATTTCGCGAAGAAATATTCTAATCCGCACTTGCTTCAGGAACATTCAAAAGCCTCCTCCCCACCGAAGAACTGGCTCAGGTGGAAGAAACCGCCCAAATCGCAACGTTAAGGTGTTCCGATTGCAACGATCCCTCCCGGTTTAGCGGTTGTTGCGATCAAAATGGGGAAAGGAATGGGTTCCGCCGATTGAGACCATGAGGGACCAGCGTGAGTTCCCTCCGGAACTGGACGCAAATTGAAGCGAAGCTATGAACTTCATCCAAGCACTGATGGCTCAATCGCGATCGACCGAAATCATCGTCGCCGATGTTTCGCGGCCACTGTGGGTCGGTCGTGTCTCGAGAATCGCGATGCTGGTGCTTGGTTGTGCGAGTTTTCTTTCAGCGACGGCGACCGCCCAACAATCGCAATCCGTGTCGCTGGCTCCCGCGACGCAGTCCGCTTCGTTTCGAAGCATGCTGAAGGACGATCAAATCAGCACGCACGCGGCGCAAACGGTCTCACACCAATTGACCGATCAACCATCCGCGTCAGACGCCGCCCAAACGGCCCCACAGCAACGCGCCGCGGAAAGGCTGCAATCACGATTCGCGGCACTCGAAAAACCCATTCGCGAAATTCGCGTGGTTCAGGCGGACGTCGCGGGTTCGTTTCCCGAAAACCACGCCGCCGAGTTGCTCGCACCGATGGCCGCGCACGTGATCGAAAGCGATTGGCATGAGATCCCAACTTATGATCGCTATCCGGTTTGTTTCTTCCACCAGCCATTGCATTTTGAAGAACGCAATTTGGAACGCTGCGGCAACGGACACGGCTACCTGACCAACGCCGTCTCCACATTCTGGTTCCTCTCCAACACCGCCGTTTGGCCGTATCGAATGGCCAGCGAACCGCATTGTCAGTGCGTCAACTCAGCGGGCGACTGCAAAACTTGCCAACGCTACGCATTGTCGATCGAACCTTTGCATACCGATCCCACTCGGCATGAACTCGCGAAAGGTGTGCTGGCCGAAGCCGCCGTGATCGCCGGTTTCACCTTTTTGGTGCTCTGAATTGGCCTCGATCGATGCAGCTCATCGCGGCACGAATCACCCAATCTCGGTGAGTCTGTGGTAGTTTGTTCGCACCGATCAAAATGTCCCGAGTCGATGGCAATTTCGGCCCATCCGGTCACGGGCAAACGTTGAAAAGGAAGCACCATGAGTGACGCAGTCTCGCACCTGATCTTTGACGTCGAAAGCATCGCGGATGGCGATCTCATCTCGCGCGTCCGTTACTCGGGTGAAGACCTGTCCCCAGACGAGGCCATTGCGAAGTATCAAGCCGAGCGATTGGAACAAACCGGGTCGACGTTCATTCCCCATACGTTTCAAGTTCCCATCGCGGTGGTGGTCGCCAAAGTCACATCCGACTTTCGCTTGGTGGACATCAAATCGCTGGACGAACCCGAGTTTCGCCCGCACGTCATCACCAAGTACTTCTGGCAAGGCTGGGAGATGTACAACATGCCCCAGTGGGTGACGTTCAACGGCCGATCGTTTGACATTCCGATCATGGAACTGTCAGCGTTCCGGTATGGAATTTCGATCCCCAAATGGTTTGACGACAGCGGCTACAAGTCGCGTCGCAATCGATTCAGCACGCATGCCCATTTGGATTTGCAGGAACTGTTGACCAATTTCGGTGCCGCTCGCTTCAACGGAGGCCTCAACCTGGCCGCCCAAACGTTGAACAAACCCGGCAAGATGGGACTCAGTGGCGATCAAGTCCAAGCGTCTTACGATGCCGGCAATCAGAAAGAGATCAGTGACTATTGCCGCTGCGATGTGTTGGACACGTACTTCGTGTTTCTGCGGTGCATGGTGCTGACGGGCAAACTGGAATTGGAACGAGAGATCGAACTGGTTCAGCAAACGCGTGATTGGATCGAAAAGGAAAGCGAAACCTGCCAAGCCTGCGCCGATTACATGACGCAAATCGGGGATTGGAACAACCCTTGGCTCGCCGAATCGGAAGAGGCCGACGCCGAGCAAATTGAAAGCGAAGAAGACGTCTCCGCCGACACGGGTTCGAAAAGCACTGCATCATCGGGCGGCGAGCAAGACGCGGCTGAACCGGACGAATCCAAAGCGTGAATGCCGAGAATTCCTGATGAGCAACCAAGCATTGCGAGTGACCTGCCCGAATTGTGTGGCATTGATCGAATTTCCCGTTGTTTCACGCGACAACGAATCGAACAACCAACCGTTCCAAAGCGGTTCATGCGCCGCATGCTCACACATAATTGACTTGCGAGTTGCCGGCAATCAAGTCCCCGCCGACCCACACTCGTTTGCCAACCGGCAACGAGCCGTCACGCTGTTGCAGCCTACTGAATCGTCGGTTGAGAGCGTCTTGTTTGACGCACTTCAATTGTTTCGCAGCAATTGGAAAGTCCTGTTGGGCGTGTCTTGCCTGACAACTTTGATTTGGTTTGTCTTGGTCGCGTGGCCTTGCCGAAAGCTAAGCGATCTTTGGACCTTGGCTCAACAAGACGCGACTCAGATGCTGACCTTTGTTCTCGCGACTTTCATGGTGGTCTGCGTTGGCATTTTGACCACCGCCTACACAACGTCCGTGATGGCGAGAATGACGTTGGCCGTGGCTCGTTATGGCCGCGGCCGAAACCAGTCACCCCTTCGATTTGCTCCTGGATCGGACGCGATGCCGTCCCGGGGAAGCTTGTCCGTTCCCCCGCGTGTGCTGTTTCACATGACTTTGTTCATGCTGTTCGTTGCCGTGATGATGGGAATGCTGTTGTTAGTGGGCGTGGCGGTCATGATTGCGTTCATGTTGATCCTTCCGTTTCCGCGTGAAACAGCGACGCTGGTCGGCACCTTCTCCGTCGGCTGCGTTTACTTCGTTCTGATCTTCGCGTTGCAGTGGCTCCTTTGGCCAAGCGTTTGCTTGATCGCCGACGGTCGGTCCTCGTTCGGGCAGAGCCTGCAACAAAGCTTCGCGCTATCGTGGATACATCGGCGGGTGAGCCTGAAAGTTGTCACATTCTACTTTTTGCTATCCACGATCGGTGCTTTGCTGTTGTACGTCGGCCAAGCCATCACCACTCCGATCGCGAGTCTGCCGTTGGCGGTGGCATATCTGCGGATGACGGGCGGCCAAACAGCCCTCGACTCGACCGAGTGAAAACGGGCGCGAGCCCTTTCCCCCCGCCTGATTCCGATCTCGAAACACGCTGCGTGCGGATTTCGGTTCACGACCTGGGCGGATCATGCCGATCCTTCCGATTGGAGTGCGTACGCAAGGAACGCGTCGTCTCACCCTGGTTCGTCATGCGGGGGCATACGAAATGAGAAACACAATCAATCGGCGTCAACTCTTGGTCGCACTGGCAACGGCATCCATGGCCTCACCGGCTTGGAATGCGTTGGCGGAACCGCCGTTGGGCGTCAATGGCGTTCAATTGGTGGGCGAGCCCACTCAGTTGATCACCGCCAACGACCTGCCCGCGGCGCGTGTGGTTCGTCTTCCACCGGTTGATGACCGTGTGAAACAGGTGGTTGTGACCGCACTGGCGATTGACCCTCGTGGCGAATGGTTGGCTGTTGCAGGCGACGACCACGTGATTCGTTTGCTTCGTCAAGAAACGCTGCAAATCGTTCGCACTTTGGGCGACGGCCAGCGTTCTGGAGAATCCCCGATCGGCCACAGCGACATGATTCGCACGTTGGCCTTTGATGCGACGGGAAGCCGATTGGCATCCGCCGGCAACGATGGTCGGTTGGTGATTTGGGACCGCAACGAACAATTCAGAGTGTTGCAAGAAATCGGATCCGCGCCCGCTTTGGCGTGTGTCAATTTCTCACCGACCGGTCATCAAATGGTCGCAGTTGGATTTGACAAAGAAGTGTTCTTGATTTCGAACGAACCAACCAAAAACGATCGACTGCTTTGCGATTGCAACGATTTGCGTTGCTGCGTTTACCGACACGATGGCGAAGCACTTGCGATCGCCGGTCGTGACGGGCACCTGCACTTGTTTGATCCCAAGACGGGCAAATTGATCGCGGACCAGCACTTGCACGAACGACGCGTTCGCGACTTGGCGTTCATGCCAAACTCGGACATCTTGGTCAGTGTCGACGAAGACGGCGTGATCCTACGCTGGGACACACGGACCAACGAAGTGCTTTCGCGTCAAAAGATCACCTCGGGACGCTTGTTCTCATTGGCGATCGTCGACAGTCATCGCATCGCGGCGGCCGGCAGCGACGATGTGATTCACTTGGTCGACTTGGCCGACGACGGTCGATCGCTTTATGTGTCCGGACAACTCAGAGGCCATGTCGGATCGGTGGCAACGCTTGCCGCCGTCGATGGCATGGTGTTCTCCGGCGGATTTGACGCGACTTTGCGGCGTTGGGATTTGAATCGAAACGCAATGGCGGACAGCAAGATTGCACTCGGCAACGACGGGTCGACCCCGGCCAGCGAACCGACACCTCGCTGACCCATCGACCGCATCTCATCCTTCCATTCCTTCAGCTGACCTGAACTCCCTCGCGTCCAACTGAAATCAATGTGCGGTACAAGGAGGTACCAAACGTGATCTGGAAACGTCTCGAACGATTGCTAACACCCAACACTTCTGCTTCGACCGGGCGGAAGATGCGCATCGAGTCGCTGGAGAATCGTCGTTTGATGGTGGCGGATCCGATCCATGTGGGATTGGTCTATTTGGAAACGGACTACTTGGAATCCGATCAAGACGTCGGCAGCGACTCCAAGGGCGACCGATTTTTGCTTTCGTTCACCGGCGGAGCCCCCGGCACCGAGCTGACGGAATTGATCATCCGCACCGACAAAGACGGCGATGGAATTTCAGTTGGCGATCCGATCTTCGATACCGAAGTGGGCAACCGTGGAAAGAACGGTGCGCATCCCTTCACGGTTCAGAAGATTGAGACACTCGATGGGACTCCCGCCGATGTGACCGCGACGGTGGACGATGGTGGACAAGTCCTGAAGCTCAACTTCCGTGGCTTCAGTGCCGGCGATCAGTTGGAGTTCACGATCGACGTGGACGAAGTGTTGCGCAACCTCCCGGACCTCGATGAGTTCAACCAACGACTCGACGTGATCACGTCGGGACAAGAGTTCCAAGATTCGATTTTGGAAGCTCTCTTCGAAGCTCCCGATTACTACGCTGCCGAAGCCGACGCGATCTTCTTGAACGACTTTGGAGACCCGGCCCAGCAATACGGTTTGGATCTGCCGCCGGACGAAGGCACCGACATCGATAGTCGGCCCAACCGATCCGCCGCCGCGGTCGGAACCGCCACGCAGACTCCGATCCCCGCCTCGATTGGTGGATTTGTCTATCGAGACGACAACGATTCGGGCACCAAAGACGCTGGCGAAGTCGGCCTGGGCGGAGTCACGGTTCGGTTGACCCCAGTCGACACGATCGCGCCACAAAACCAGCTCGAAACCAAAACCAACGCCGACGGTTCGTACCAATTCACGAACCTGATGCCAGGTCGCTATCGCATCGTCGAAGTCGACCAGCCCGCTGATTTGGAAGACGGCAAAGATTCCGCAGGTACAATCGATGGCCAAGTCGTCGGTTCAGCGATCAACCCGGGCGACGAAATTCGCGACATCGTTCTCGGTGGTGGTGATGTCGGGGTGGAGTACAACTTTGGCGAAGTCCCGCTGGGATCGATTGGCGGCTTTGTGTACTTGGCCGCACCCGGTGCAGACTGCGATGGCGATCACGACGAAGGCGACAGCACGCCGCTGCAAAATGTCGAAGTTCGTTTGATCGACGAACAAGGCAAACTGGTCGCAACAACGCGAACCGGGGCGGACGGCAGCTACCTCTTTGACGATCTGCGCACCGGTGTGTACGAGATCGTCGAGATCACTCCCGATGGCTTGCTCGATGGCGGGTCGCATCCCGGAGAAATTCGCACCATCGCGTCGAACATCTTCGTCCCCGTCGGTGGATCCGTCGACGGCGGCCGAATCACCAACGTCGCGTTGCCACCTGGCGGCGAAGGTCACGAGTACAACTTCTGCGAAGCCGCACCAGGATCGTTGTCCGGCGAGGTCTATCACGACCGCGACAACGATGGAACTCGAGACGCCGGTGAAGAAGCGATCCCCGGCACCGAATTGGTGCTGGTTGGTTCGGACGGAAACGTTGTTGCCACCACCGTCACCGGTCCCGATGGCGCGTACAAGTTCAGCGGTTTGGCGGCCGACACCTACCGCATCATCGAAACGCAACCGCTCGGCTACATCGACGGCATCGACTCGGTCGGTCAAATCAATGGAACCACGGTCGGTGGACTGGGTTCGGATTCAGACAGCTTGATCGGCATCACGTTGCGTCAGGGTCTGCACGGCGTCAACTATGATTTCGGCGAACGCAAACTCGCTTCTCTCAGCGGACGCGTGCACGTTGACTTCGACGAAGACTGCTTCAAAGACGACGACGAACCAGTCTTGGAAGGCGTGACCATCACGCTGGTCGACGACAGCGGCAACCAAGTCGCGCAAACAAAAACGGACGCGGACGGTCGCTACTACTTCACCGATTTGATTCCCGGCAACTACACCGTCATCGAAACGCAACCGGAAGGCTACTTCGAAGGTGGAGCCAAACCCGGATCGGCTGGCGGCGTCAGCGAGAACGGCAGCCGAATTGGTTCGATCACGTTGACGTCGGGCGAAGTCGCGGTGGACTACGACTTCTGCGAGCGATCACCATCGGAAATCTCCGGGGTCGTGTATGTCGATCGTGACGCCGATTGCTTCCGCGATCCAGGCGAAGAAGGCCTGTCAGGCGTTCGCATCGAACTGGTCAACGAAGCCGGGAACGTCATCGCGACCATGCTGACCGATGCGTCGGGATCCTACAAGTTCACCTTCTTGCCAGCCGGCTTCTACACCGTTCGCGAAATTCAGCCGAGCGGCTATTTCCACGGCGGCCAAAAAGCGGGCAGCCACGGTGGCAACGACTCCCAAGCCGATGTGATCTCGACCATCGACATGGGCTGGGGCGAAACCCTGACGCAGTACAACTTCTGCGAACTGTTGCCATCCGAATTGTCCGGCATCGTGTATGTCGACAAAGATGCCGACTGCTTCCGCGATGCTGACGAGATCGGTCTGGCCGGCGTGATTGTCGAACTGTTTGACGAAAACGGTGCCTTGGTCGGCAGCACGACCACTGACGCTAGCGGTGCCTATCACTTTGGCAACTTGAAATCGGGCGTCTACACCGTTCGCGAAACGCAGCCGGAAGGCTACTTCCATGGCGGACAGGTCGCGGGCTCGGGCGGTGGCGATGACAGCGTCGCCGATGTGATTTCGACCATCGACATCGGCTGGGGCGAAACGCTTATCGACTACGACTTCTGTGAGCTTTTGCCATCGGAGTTGTCAGGCGTTGTCTACGTCGACAAAGACGCCGACTGCTTCCAAGACAACGACGAACCCGGCTTGGGCGGCGTTCTGATCGAGTTGTTCAACTCGGCTGATGAATTGGTCGCGACGACCACGACCAGCGCAGACGGTTCGTATCACTTTGGAAACCTGCAAGCCGGTTCTTACACCGTTCGCGAAACGCAGCCCGAAGGCTACTACCAAGGCAGCCAAATGGCCGGCAGCGCGGGCGGCGACGACAGTGTTGACGATGTGATCTCGACGATTCCGATTGGTTGGGGCCAGACGCTGACCGATTACGACTTCTGCGAAGTCTTGCCCAGCACGATTTCGGGCATGGTTTGGGCTGACACCGTTCGCAACAGCGTCTTCGACGACGGCGAAACTCCGCTGTCCAACGTGATCATTGAGTTGCGTGACGAAACCGATCAAGTCATCGCGACAACGCAAACCGACAACGAAGGTCGCTACACGTTTGATTCGTTGCCACCGGGAACCTACTCGGTCCATGAATCACAACCTGATGGCTACTTCCAAGGAGGCCAAGTTGTCGGCGACTTCGGTGGCCGCATTCTTCGCAGCGATGTGATCGGCGAGATCACCATCCCCGGTGGAATCAACGCGATCGGTTATGACTTCCCCGAATTGCCACCCGCAACGATCACCGGATATGTCTTCCAAGACGGCGAAAACCTGGTCCTTCGAGAAGCTCCCAGCCCGGAAGATTTGCGAGAGTATCGCGATGGCGAACTGACCGATGACGACACTCGTCTGGCCGGCGTCACACTCGAACTGCGAAACGTGTTGGGCAGCCCCATCGACAGCTCGACTGGAGCCTTGGCGGGAACGTATGGAACCGAAACCATTCGCGTCACCACCGACGAAAACGGTTACTACGTCTTCAGTGGCTTGCGTCCTGAAACGGTTTACTCGGTCTACCAAGTCCAACCTGCCGGCTTCATCGATTCGCTCGACACCCCCGGAACACTTGGTGGCTTGGCCATCAACGTTGCTGACTTTGTATCCGACAGTGGTGAAGGAACGCTGACGTTCCCAACGTCCGTTCAAAACTTGATGGCCGATGCATCGACCGATCCAAAGTTCGATGCAATCTTGCAACTGTTCGTCGGTGCGGGCCAAACCAGTGCCAACAACAACTTCAGCGAAATCGCGATCGAAGACCCACCAGTCTTCCCACCGCCAGAATACCCGACCGAGGATCCAATCACTCGGCCGTTGGCACCGATCGAGACGTTCGAAACTCCGATCCGGCCAATGGCATTTGGAATCCACTTGGATCCCAACCAGCAATTCTTCTTCGCCGATGAATGGCAAGTCAGTTGGCACCTCAGCGTGATCAACGGTGGCTTCCCTCGCGGCGACGGTGTCGATTCGGCAATCGTGCAAGCGGATGAGTTCTCAGATGACGGTGATCTGATTCGCCCCGCCAACTATCGTTTGGGTCTCGATGGCGACGGCAATGAAGAAGGCGATCGAAAAGGCAAGCTGCCCAGTTCCTTGTTGCGGAATGATTTGATGGCGGGGCTTTGGCACATCCAAACACCCACCGTTCGAACGTTGGCATCGCAACCTGAAACGGGTTCACACATTCAAATGGGACACCCTGACGCCACGGCGCTCACGGGCGACTTCAATGGCGATGGCGTCGACGAAGCCGTGCTATTTATCGGCGGACAATGGTTCGTCGACCTCAACGGCAACGGCACCTGGGACGCTGGTGACATGTGGGTCCGTCTGGGAACCGAACTGGATCGCCCCGTGGTGGGTGACTGGGACGGAGACGGCAAAGACGACATCGGAATCTTTGGACGCCGTTGGGAAAACGACTGGGCTCGTATCCGACGCGACCCCGGTTTGCCCGACCCCGCCAACATTCGCCGACGTGGCCTGACACGCGAAGAACTGGTTCCTCGCGAAACGACCGCCAACGAAGACCAACAACGCATGTTGATGCGTGGTGAAGACGGCGGGTTGCTAGCGGATGCGGTGGACCACGTCTTCCAGTATGGCGAACAAGTCGACACGCCCATCGCGGGTGACTGGAACGGCGACGGCATCGACCAAATCGGTGTCTTCCGCGGCGGCCAATGGTTGCTCGATGACGATGCCGATGGTCGTTGGACTGGCAAAACCAAACCTCACGACTTTGGGCGTCCCGGTGACGAACCCATCGTCGGTGACTTCGATGGCGACGGCATCGACGAAATCGGCGTGGTCCGAGGTGACGTGTGGATCATCGACAGCGATGGCGACCGCAAGCTGACGGCCAATGACAAACGCATTGTCGTGATGCGAGAGTCAGCCGATTCGCAACCGATCGTCGGCGACTTCGATGGCGACAACAAGGATGACCCCGGCTACTACACCAACGCCGGCTGATCGCTGAAACCATCCGGCCAAACCGTACGATGGACTTCCAAGTCCGTCGGTGCCCGCTACTTGTGACGGACTCGGAAGTCCATCCTACGGTCAGCAAACCAAATTGGCGTTTGATGGTCGCTCCAACCGCGGCCTTCATTGCCTGGAACAGGAGCACGGATTCGCTTACCCTGCGGTCCGTTTGAACGTGACTTTGAAAGAAGTCCCACTCCTCCTCCATGATTGAGCTGATTGAATGTCGGATCGCATCATCCTTCGCACTGGTGAATCTCTCGTCGCCGGTGGCCCGCCTTTTACCGCCGCAGAACCCGAAGTCGTCATCGGCGAACTCGACGGCCCCGTTGGCACCGCCCTGGCCACGCTGACGGGCGATCAATCGATGGGTCACTCCAAAGTTTTCGCGATTCTGAACACGGACATCCAAGTCCGCCCGGTGACGTTGTGCGTCAGCAAAGTGACGGTCAAAAGTAGCCGCTACACCAACATCCTGATGGGCACCGTTCAAGCCGCGATCGCCAATGGCGTCTTGGATGCGGTTCGTGCCGGCGACATCCCCAAGGAAAAAGCCAACGACCTCGGCATCATCTGCAGCGTGTGGTTGAATCCCGGTGTCATCGATGACGACAACTTGGACCACAAAGCCTTGTTCGACATCCATCGCAAAGCGATGACGCAGGCAATCCACAAAGCGATGAACAACGAGCCATCGATCGATTGGTTGCTAGAGAACCAAGACAAGATCACCCACAAGTATTACCAGATGGGTCTCGACGGCAAAATCTGATTTGTCGGTGGACCTGTCTCCGATTGGCACCGACAGATCGAAGACACCAACGACAGTTCGAAGAGTCTTGTCCGACTCGTTACCGGAATATTGATCCGCCGGCAGGTTCTTCACTTGGCTGACCGTTCAGGGCGGCGATCCATTCCGCAGGGTCGTTGCCCAAGTCTTTTCCGGTGCTCTCGCGAAGCGTTTCGATCACCAAGTCCTGCGTGGCAGGATCCCGGTCTTGAAGAGCGAGTTTGAGCGAATTGGTTGAGATCTCGCCGGGGTGTTTGCCCAGAGCAGCGATCGCCGCGTGACGGACATCTTGGTCTTGCGATTCACCGGCGATCGACGCCAGCAACTGAGCCGCTCTTTCTTCGGAACGCTCACCCAAAGCGCGACACGCTTCCATGCGAACCTTCAGGTTGTCGTCTTTCAAACCTTTCGCGACCAAATCGATTGTGGTCGCGTCTTTGGAACGTCCCGCGGCCAAGATTGCCAATCGACGCATCTCCGCGCTGGGATCGTTTTCGTAGATCTGTTCCAGGTGCGGCGTCCAGGTTTGTTGACGCTCGGCGGGCATGCCGTACATCGAATTCGCCAGCGTCTGCAATTCTTCGCGACGTTTGTGATCCGTCACACCGATCGCTTCGTCCGCCTTCCACTGCCGCATTGTGAAGTACGGATTGGCGTGTTTGAGTGCGTACATGGGACCATCGTGACAGCCCCCGGACAGCACCAAAACGGGTGCTAACACGACGACAGGCATCAACGGAACGATCGACTGGAAAAGGCGACTCGCCATGCGGTTCATCCGAGACGGGAAGATTCATTGAACAATTCAACCTTCGACGTAACAAAAGCAAGCGGATGAGAAAAACCCCAATTCATTCCCGCCATGTTTCACGGGTGTGTTTCTCAGTGATAGATCCTGTCCCCAAACGAGGTTGAAACAGGAAAGAGGTGGAACCAGCGTCGGTTAGGCACCGTCCGGCGGGAACGCTATCCTTTTCCCTTCGAAGATATCGCCAGCGAGTCGAAGTTTCGATTCTCGATCTCTGTTTCCCCATCGTTGGGCCGCTCTTGCGAGAGGCACCTGACACCTCCTTCCCGACCCGATACTAGATTGAAGTGGAGCCCTGCCTTTGTCATCCCACGGTCTGAACACAAAATTTGAATCCCTCGGGGGACTGGAGCAGTTGGCGTGTCAGCTTCTTGCCATCGCCTTTGACACCGTCGACCTGCCGGATCTAACGAAAATGGTGCGGCACGCGTTACCTTGCTTGAGCCAAGCCGGGAAACCGACGCCCCCCAAAGTGACCCAGACAATCCTCAAACCGGTGCTGAAACGGTTGCAAGACACCGGTTACATTCAGTCCCAATCCAACCTGCGGTTCCACATTCTGCCGTCCGTGGCCGACGCGGTACTGAGATCATCCATCCACGAGGGAACGTTCTCGGAACTGCTGGTCACCGTGAACACATTTGCGACTCACCACCGATTCCCGTGGAGACAAATTTACCAGTCAGAAAAACAGAAGAATCAACGGCTGGCTTTCTATCAAGGCGATGTGGAAAGCTATTTCGAGCTTGTCCCTGATGAGGCGATCCAAACACGAAAACTGGGCCTGCTAACTCCCTTTGACGAAACCGTCTACGAAGGCCTGCCTATCGAACTTCAAGACGCCTACTGGCCGGTCTTCGGACCGTCCCTGTTGCACACGGCGAATGGCTCGACGGGGATGATGGATCATGTCGAAGCTTGGTTGAAACGTTCTTCTCCCGACGACGAAGTCGCCATTTCCGTGGGCACCGATTTATTGTTTGCAGCAGGTCGCTGCTCGACGTTGCAACCGTTGGCGGAGCTGCTGAAAAAGCAACGCCCCGAAATTCTCGGGCTGGTCTGCCTTCTGCAAGGTGACCGAGATCAAGCGATCCAACAATTTGCCACCGCAATGCCAGCTGCATCGCTTGGAAAAAGCTCGTCCTCGACGGCATGCCAAACCTTCGCCGGACTGTATTACGCGCTGCTATTGCTCCGGCAGTCCAATCCTCAGGCGACCGCGACGGCCGAAAAAATCATCCAGCGACGCATCAAGAAATTGGATCAGGATCTGCTGCTTGGATGTGACGCCGTATTGAGCGGCTGCGACTTCTTAAAAGACCCAGGACTGATCCAACACATCCAAGTCAGTTGGACCGATGATGCATCTCGCCCCTTGGCAACGTTGCTCAGCGGCTATGTGCGTGAAATTTGTTCCAGCGCCGAAAATGCAGCCAGTGCACTGAAAAACCTTGCCAAAGTCAGCAAGTTGTATCGCACCTCGGGACTGGATTGGCTGGCTGCCGAAGCGATGACCCTCGCCAACGAGCTCAAACCAAATCAGTCGACGAAGAAAACGATCGAGAAACTGTACAACGCCACCGGCACATCACCGATGGCCGGCCAGTTCGAGCGAACACCCATCTGGAAAAAGCAGCTCGGCGCCTTGCAAGCTTTTGCGGCGAGTTACCAGCCCGCGTCTTCCCCCGCGAAGCAGACGGGCCCCGCAACGCCGCGAGAGAGCGACCGCCTGGCATGGTTGGTGACCATTGCTGCCAATGGCCACCACCTCGATTGTCGGCCAGTTCACCAAAGCTATGGCAAAAAGGGCTGGTCCAAAGGTCGCCCGATTGCTTTGGAGCGAATCTATGACCCGAGTCGACTCACCGAGTTCGATTTCTTGAAGCCAGCGGACCGAAAGATTTGCGGCTCGCTCCGTTGCGACACTTCACGTGACCGCTACGGGTACACCGAATATCGCTACTACTTTGAAACCGCATTGTTGGTCGATGCCCTGGTCGATCACCCCTGTCTGTTCATGGACGACGACTCCCGATCGCCAATTGAAATTGAAAAGGGTCAGGCTCGTTTGGTGGTCGAGCAATCCTCCGAGGGTGGCGCAACGATTTCCTTGTCACCTCGACCAACATCCCGTGACTGTCATTTGCTGGTCCATCGCGAAAGCACGTCGAAGTTTTCGATTGTTCAGTTCAGCGACGCGCAGTTGAAACTGGCATCCATGTTGTCCGACGGTTTAACGGTGCCCGATTCCGCCGTCGATCAGCTGCTCGACGCGGTGCGGCCACTGGCGCCGATCGCGCCGTTGCATTCGGAGATCGAAGTCGCTGCCGAGGGTGCGGAACAAGTCGTCGCCGACAACGCCATCCACGCTCACTTGACACCTTACGATCAAGGTCTGCAAATCGCGTTCTTCACTCGCCCCTTTGGCGACAGTGGCGGTTTCTTCGTTCCGGGTCAAGGCAGTCGAACGGTTGTCACCAAGATTGACGGTCAGATGCGATCAACTCGCCGGGATCTGGAGGCGGAAATAGAAAGCCTTCGCGCGGTGCAAAACGATTGTGACTTTTTGGGTGAGCAAGCCGGTGCCGATGTCATCGATCTGCCCACCGCAGCGGAGGCTCTCGAAGCACTGCTGGAGCTGGAATCGCTGGTCGAAGAATCACGTTTGACATTGCACTGGCCCAAGGGGCAATCCTTTCAGATCGCTGGGTCCGCGGATGAGTCGGACTGGAAGATCAAGATCAATGGGGGCCAAGACTGGTTCGCCGCTTCGGGGCAGCTGCATGTCGATAGCAAATTGGCCATCGAGATGAAGGACCTGCTGGAGATGGCTAGCACCAGCACGTCCCGATTTGTGCAGCTCAACGATGGGCGATTTGTGGCGCTGACCGAACACTTTCGCAAGCGGCTGGAAACGATGGCCGCGTACACGGATCGCCGCCAAAACGAAGTGCGGTTTCCCACCATTCGCACCACCGCGATCGCCGAACTGACTGGCAACGCGGACCTGACCGCCGACCAACAATGGAAATCCCAGATCAAGCGAATCGAATCGGCCGACCGAGTCCGGCCGAAAGTGCCCAAAACGCTGAACGCCGAACTACGTGATTACCAAGTTGACGGTTTCAAATGGATGTCCCGTTTGGCTCACCTGGGCGCGGGTGCCTGCCTGGCCGATGACATGGGATTGGGGAAAACGCTGCAGTGCCTCGCGGTCCTACTCAACCGCGGCAAGTCAGGTCCGGCATTGGTGGTCGCGCCGACTTCGGTGGCCGCCAACTGGGTTTCCGAAATCGCACGCTTTGCCCCGTCGCTTCGTCCGATCCTATTCAGCGAAGCGGATCGCGAAACGGTTGTTAAGTCCTTGGGAAAACGAGACCTGCTGATTTGCAGCTACGGTTTGCTGGCCAACGAAGCCCAGAAATTACAATCCCGACGTTGGCAGACGCTGGTTCTCGATGAAGCCCAAGCGATCAAGAACGCCGAGACCAAACGCAGCGAAGCGGCAATGGGACTCGAAGCGGATTTCCGAATCGTGCTCACCGGCACGCCCATGGAAAACCATTTGGGTGAACTGTGGAACCTGTTTCAATTCATCAACCCAGGACTACTCGGTTCCTCGGAGTCGTTTCAAGAACGCTTTGCCATTCCGATTGAACGCGATCATCGCCGCGACGTTCAACGCCAACTCAAGCAATTGATCGCACCGTTCATTCTGCGACGGACGAAGTCACAAGTTTTGGATGAACTGCCACCGCGAACCGAAATCACCGTGCCGATCGAATTGGGTGAAAACGAAGCCGCGATGTACGAAGCCATTCGTCAAAAGGCACTCCAAAACTTGGAGGACAGTGACGACGACCGACCCATGCACATCAAGATCCTGGCGGAATTGATGCGTCTGCGCCGGTTCTGTTGCCATCCCGATTTAGTCGACCCCAATGCTGGTTTGGAAGCGGCAAAACTGGAACGCTTTACCGAAACAGTGACGGATCTGATCGCGGGCGGTCACAAGGTGTTGGTGTTCAGCCAGTTCGTCGGCCACCTGCAACTTTTGCGAGACCGGCTCGATGAGCGAAAAATTTCATATCAGTACCTGGACGGCAGCACGCCGGCGAAGAAACGCAAGACCAGCGTGGATGCCTTCCAGGACGGCGAAGGCGACGCGTTCTTGATCAGCTTGAAAGCCGGAGGCGTGGGGCTGAACCTGACGGCAGCCGACTATGTGATCCACATGGACCCCTGGTGGAATCCCGCCGTGGAAGACCAAGCGTCCGACCGCGCCCATCGCATGGGACAACAGCGGCCCGTCACGGTGTACCGATTCATCACCACAGGGACCATTGAAGAACGAATCCTGCAACTCCACGAAAGCAAACGCGACCTCGCCGACAGCCTGCTCGAAGGCACTGAATCATCCGCCAAACTCTCCGCCGAAGAACTCATGAAGTTGATTCTGTAGAGAGAGAATACCGGTTGCCCAAAGCCTCCTGCCAACCTGGCTCGAATCAATCCGTCACCTCTTTCCCAGCGTCGAGGTCGTGCAGTTTTCTGACACCGCAATTCGGCAGATTTTCAAATGACGCACATCTCCCAAAACGAAGTTTGGGGAGAACTCAAGCGCCGCCGTTCAACCGTACGCGAGGGTAAGAGCCGGGAATGAGAAGTGACGCATATTACCCTCCCCCAGAAAGCCCACACAATTTGAACTTTACAATTTACAATTTCACTTTTTCACTTTTTCAATCACCGCCCCGCCTCTCAGCCTCCCCGCCACCAACTCCCACCGTCCACCAGCAAAGCCTCTCTTCGCCAAGCTCGGCCCCCATTCGCTCCCCCTCTACCACAGAGCCGCCAGCCGCACCCCGAGGGCCCCCAATCGGCATAGACCCACGCGTCCAGGCACGCTAATTTTGAGCACACCGCCACCGACGGCGCCGCGAGCTCCTCTGAGCACCCACAAAGTGACGTCACCCTCCGAAGCGTCACCGCGCAGCTACCTGTTACCAAGAAACTCCCCACCCGAGTGACCAAACGTGTCACGTAGGCAGTTACAAGGGGGAACACAAACCATCCCCCGCTCCATTCCAAGTGCTTTGCCTGACGAAACCCACCGCCAGCCCGGACATCGCGGCCGCGCCCAGCCGCCCAAATGACCATGGACAGCTGCAGTTAAACAATTGCGATCAGTTTTGACCAAGTGCCCCCCATCAAAGCACTCTCTCCGTAAGCCTTGAATCGTCACATCAAACGCACAATGACCGACCAAACGCAAAGCTACAAAGAGTTTTTCCTCCGCGTCACGAAAGACTTTTCACCTCATCCTTGGCAAAAAGAACTCGCTGGGAACCCCGACTGCGGGAACCGGCTGATTCGCATCCCCACAGGAATGGGCAAGACCCTTGGCGTTCTCACAACCTGGCTGTACCACCGAATCGAGCAAGGCAATCAAGATTGGCCGACGCGTCTGGTCTGGTGCTTGCCAATGCGAACTCTTGTCGACCAAACAGCCCGCGAAGCCAAGCTACTGCTGGAATCGCTTGGCATGGAACAACACGTCGATGTTCGTGTGTTAATGGGAGGCGTTTCCGAAAAACGCTGGTATCAGTCTCCCGAGAAGCCGCAAATTCTCATCGGCACCCAAGACATGCTGTTGTCGCGCGCACTCAACCGCGGCTATGCGATGGGCCGCGCAGCATGGCCGCGAGCCTTCGGCTTGATCCACACCGACACGCTCTGGGTGATGGACGAAGTTCAGTTGATGGACGTGGGCCTGACAACGAGTGCACAGATCCAGGCGTTTTGGGAAGACTACGAGTCGCTGCTTGGAAAACCACGCGTGACGTGGTGGATGAGCGCCACGCTACAACCCGAATGGTTGCACTCCGTCGAAACCGCATCGATGCTTCCGCAACTCTCCGACAACATGCTGACGGTACGAAGGGAAGATCGTTTTGGCTCACAGTGGGCGGCAAAAAAGCCCATTGAACGTTTCGTGGCGGCTCCCAAGGATTGGGCTCAAAAGGTCATCGAGACTCACTCGTCCCACACAGCGGATCCCCAAACAGGGCGTCAAACGCTTGTCGTCCTGAACACCGTTCGCAAGGCACGCGACCTGTTTGGCGAGCTTGAGAAACACTACAAATCCGATGAACAAAGACCAGACCTTCGATTGGTTCACAGCCGTTTCCGTGAAGCTGATCGAGAATCATGGGCAGATGAATTCCTTTCGAGATCCACACTGAGTCCTGACACCAATCGGATCCTTGTCGCAACGCAAGTCGTGGAAGCCGGAGTCGACATTTCCGCCAGTTGTCTCTTCACTGAGTTAGCTCCTTGGCCAAGCTTGGTGCAACGGTTTGGGCGGGCAGCTCGGTACGGGGGCAACGCCAGCGTGATAGTGTTGGATAGCGAGGACAACAAAAAAACGCAGCCGTATACTCCCGAGCAATTGACAGCAGCCCGTGAAGCCGTTGAGCAAATCTCCGATGTCTCTATCGGCTCGCTGGAAGACTACGAATCGAAGTTGTCGCCTGAAGACCTGAAAAAGCTGTATCCGTTTACCCCACTTCATGTCTTGTTGAACGAAGAGTTCAACGAGCTCTTCGATACCAGCATTGACCTTAGCGGCTTTGACATGGATGTCAGTCGATTCATTCGACAAGCTGACGATTCAACTGACGTGCACGTCTTTTGGCGTGATTGGGAGGGTGAAACCCCTGACCCAGAACTACAACCCCATCGGTCGGAACTGTGTCGAGTTTCCATTCGCGACGCGAAAGATTGGCTGAGCAAAGTAACCAAACGAAAGGAAGCCGTTTGGAAGTGGGACTACTTGGACGGTTCCTGGATCAAAACGAAGGCGGATGATCTCTCACCATCTTCAGTCTTTCTTGTTGCGCCTCAAACTGGCGGCTACAGCAAAACCAAAGGTTTCACCGGAGCTCCACCAAGCAAAAAAGAACCAACGGAATCGGTGCCCCTTCAACAGAAGCCCGCATTGGACGACGAATCCAAAAGCGATCTCGCTGACGAGAGCGAGGCAACATCCCAAGTCGACACCTGGAAAACAATTGCAACGCATTGCTGGGAAGCTGCCCAAGTTGCAGACGAACTGTGTGAAAGAAACGACATTCCCGCCAACTACAAAAGGCTTATCAACCTCTGCTTGCGATTGCACGACTGGGGAAAAGCCCACCCATCATTTGCGAATGGAACGTACCGATGCGAGCCAAGTCGTGCGGACCTCGCCAAAGCGCCCGACAAGGCATGGCGAAAAGGAAACGCCATTTACAACACGCTTTCCCACGGCCCACGACGCGGCTTTCGTCATGAACTCGCATCCTGTTTAGCCGTCCTTGAATTGCTTCGCAGGATTGATCCAACGCATGACGCCCTCTTGGGACGCTACGAAGTGTTTCTCTCAGAATTGGGAGAAGAACCTGAAACGCAACCTGGGATTCACGAAACGAACTCCGTAGCAGCGGAACTTCAACAACTTTCGGAACAGGACTTCAACCTGCTGCTCTATTTGATTGCGTCGCACCACGGCAAAGTACGGATGAGCCTACAAGCATCCCCCAAGGACCAGGACTTCCCTCTCGACAACGCCCAATTCCAAGGCGAAGGAATGCCAATACGCGGTCTACGATCGGGCGACGAACTTCCACCAACACTCGTCACCGATGCAGACGGGAACGATGCATTGATGCCCGATATCACGTTCGACTTGTCGCCGGCCACATTGGGGCTCTCGACACGCTACGGAGAAAGTTGGGCCGAGCGAACGCTGAAGCTCGTCAAGTCGATCAATCCATTCACTCTCGGCTATTTGGAAGCGATCGTGCGAGCAGCCGACTGCCGAGCCTCGGATGATTCAGCAGCCCCCGGCAACCTGCCTGACAAACGATTGGTTGACCAACCACTTTCCATCCCTGAGCACGAAGGCACGAACGAAGAAGCCTCAACCAAGGAGGAATTGCAGCATGTCTAAAACCGAACAAATTCAGATCCATTCGCTGACCGGATGTCGCCCCACGCCACTCGCTCACTACTTGAAGGCTTTGGGAATCCTGCGACTTGTTTCCGAACAAGCCGATCCGTCAGCACGAGGTTGGTGGAAGAATGACGTCTTCCACCTGGCAACAACCCTGCGCAGGCACGAACTAGAAACATTTTTCAACAACAAATATGCACCAACGCCAATGACAGCGGCATGGCTGCCCCGCTCTGGATACTCAAAGGGAAGCAACCACAAAAAAACGAGACAATTCCTTGAACCGTTAATCGAATCAACTTGCTCACGCTTCGAGTCATTTCGCATGGTCGCCTCGCTAATGGAGGACATCTCACACACGGATGGGTTTTCAATTGACGACCCTGCCTCGCTGAGAAACATGGCTTGCATATTGAAAGCTCGTGCAAATGGACCGAGAGCATTTCAGGAATGGTGTGACACAAGTATTGTCTTCGCAACAGAGAAACAATCCTACCCGGCTATCCTGGGAACAGGCGGGAGCGAAGGAAGTGGTAGCTATATGGCCAACTTTTATGTCGCACTGAATGCAACAATCATTGAAAAGCTCGAAGGCGTTGAAAATTCTCTATGGCAACACACAAGCCCGTCCCTAAACTCTCCCCTTTCTCTCTACCTAAACCGATCCAACTTTAACGCAGGTCATTTCGATTCCCAGATCAAGCAACAGTGTCCTTGGACCTATATTTTAGCAGTCGAAGGCACACTACTTTTTAAAGCAAACGCAACACGTCGTTTGAGCCCCGAACTCTCATCGCCAGTCAGCGGAACGAATGCGTCAATGGCAGCCCCATTTGCTGTCGGCAATAGTTGCGTAGGCTACGGCAGCAGCTCTCAACGGGACTCAAAAACCAAACAATCCGGAAGCCTTGCAGGAGGACGAGGAGAACAATGGTTCCCAATTTGGAATCAACCGGCAACTCTTGATGAACTAAAAGCGTTCTTCGCGAAGGGGCGTATGACAGTAGGCCGCGAACGCGCGAAATACGCTACGGATGCCGCAAGAGCAATCAGCCGAGCAGGGATCGAAAAGGGCGTCGAGGCATTCGAACGATACGGCTACCTTCAAAGAAATGGTGACAATCACATCGCTGTTCCTCTAGGACGCTTCGCCGTTCGCTCGCCGAAAAACCAAAATCTACTCGACGAGGCTGCTCCCTGGATTGATCGCCTCAGAAGAATTACCACGGACAAGAATGCACCCACTTCATTGCTTCGAGCGTTCCGCAAGTGCGAAGACGCGATCTTCCGCTGCGTTCGAAATCCGATCGGCAATTCATTCCTGCATTTGCTGATCGCGATGGCCGAGGCAGAAGACCAGCTCATATCCAGCCCTAAGTTCGCCGCCGAAAAGAACGCATGGCCAATTCCTTGGCTCACAGGGCCTTGGATGGAAGAGATTGAACAGTCCGAACAATCACATGAGTTCCGTCTCGCTCGTTCGCTGGCACGGCAAACCACGCCCTACTCGAAGGGAACACAACAAACGCCCATTCGCGAGCATTGGGTCCCGCTCTCGGGATCGTACTTCGCCAAAGGAGAAAGTGGTCTTACCAACGGGCCACAGCAATGCGCGACCGGAATGGACCTTTCTCGTGCCACGATAGAAGTGATGAAACGCCGCCTCTTGATGATGCATAACTCTCAACTCGCGAATGTCCCGCTTGTCTTGGATCGCGAGGCAGACGCATGTTCGCTAGCCGACATCAAGGCATTCGTTGAACGACGCGTTGATCAGAAAAAGATCTTGTCCACTGCTCGCGCTCTCATGGCACTGCAATTTCGTTCGACACACGACAAAAATAGCGGATCACAACCGGAATCAAATTCATTAGCGGGGCTCGCAACCTACGGCCTTTGTCGGCTTGCGTTTTCCAATCGCCCAATCTTCGTTCCTCAACAAGATGACGTTGACGTCAAAGTGTCTCCGACTGTCTTTGTGCGACTCGCAAACGGCGACTCGCCTCGGGCCGCCGACCTTGCAATCCGCCTCCTATCCAATGCCGGATTGCGTCCCAAGGTGCAACTCGCTGTCACCTCCCCCACAGTCTCCAAGCGGATTGCCGCGTCAATGATCTTTGGTTTGTCCAGAAGCAGCATGACTCGTATCGCCATGGAACTGACCGCCCCACAAATGGACCCAAGTACGGAGCAGGAAATGAAAGAATCCTATTTCGACCCTGTTTAACTGGCCCCCCACAACGTTCCCCACCTCACTTCAATCCTCTCTAGCGATTTAATCAACGATGTCAATTGATCTAGCTCCCGTTCGCTCCGCCCGCCGTCTCTTGATCGAAGCTGAACTTGAACCCGTACAGGGCAAGCGATTTCAACCGACAGGCTTCCCTGACCTCGGCCCCGCAACCTTTCAAGCAGGCGACACCGCATGTCTTCTACTTGAAAGTGCACAAAGCATGGCCAACCGATTAGAGGAAACCATCTGGGACACAGGATCAAATTCTCTTAAAAACAACTTTGAAGGGTTGAGCTATATACGAGTCAACGACACAGAAGGTGCCTTCCTTACGTCATCGACCCTGGAGGCCCATCGTCTAAACAGCGTCTATATCGAAAAATGCGAAGGCGACTTCTTCACAAAGGAGATATCGTCCGCAATTGGTGTAGATAAGAAACAACCTGTCGATCGTACCAAATTTGTAAATGCCCTTTTTAAATATGACATAAACAGTCTATTGCATGGCGTATTTCTTGAATCGCTTGACGGTCGTCTGAGAATCCCCCGATCGCTCTCAGCTTTCATTGAAGCTGATTCGGTTACCAGTGTTGCTTCTGGAGGGGTGAAGAACGATCGAGTCCAAGCCTCCAAGGAAGACGGGAAGGCTTCCAAGGATGGATTTGGCAATGTTCCCTTCCACCGAGAAGAGTTCACAGCGGAGACGATCACAGCATATTTCAATGTCGATATTCAGCAAATACGAAGCTACGGGCTCGATGACGATGCCACCGAACTCCTGATTTCATTGGCTCTTTTCAAGATCCGTGCGCTTTTGGACGGTGACCTTCGGCTTAGAACTGCGTGCGACTTGCAACTTAAGGAGAAACAGGTTGTGGCAAAACGCCCAGACAGGTTCGTGCTTCCATCGCTCGATCAGATTGCTGATGCATTGACGCTAGCGATCAAAAAATGCGTAAGCAAAATGGTTGCTAGCACTGTCGTCTACAAAAAGTGAGGCGTCCCATGGTTGTTATTTCAATTGAATTCGTTGCCAATCGCTACCATGCCACCCCATGGGGAGCGCATGTCAACGAAGGACAAATCGAATGGCCACCTTGTCCCTGGCGAATCCTACGGGCCCTGATAGCCGTCGGATACAACAAGCTGGGCTGGTCAGACGAATTGCCCTCGAATGCAAAAACGTTGCTCGAAAAGCTATCGCAAAGCGAACCGGCATTTTGTCTACCAGCGACATGGACCGAGACGCACACCCGGCATTACATGCCCGTTCGAGACGGGAAAGCCGAAAAGAAGGCCAAGGTATTTGACACGTACCTGCGTTTCCACCAACCAAATAGCAAACTGTTGGTTCGGTTCGAGACCGATCTCGACAATGAGGAACGGACTATGCTCCAACAACTCGTCGAAGCTCTCGCATACCTCGGTAGAGCAGAAAGCTGGGTCGAAGCATCCTTGCTTTCCACTCAAGACGCCGAAGAGCTCAACGAGCAGAGAAACTGGTGCGTTCCTGCATCAGACTCGACGGAAGAACGAACGCAGCTTCTTTCACCAGTTGCCAAAAACCAATACGCCGAGTGGCGAAAAACCGCGGTGGCAACCGCCGGAGATCGAGCTGAACGGGAAGTCGTCCGTGCAGCAGAGAACAAAAACAAAACGGCGTCACCAGCAATAATCAAGAAGGCTCGCAATAAAGCCGCCGCTCAATATCCAATTGACCTCGTGTCCGCTTTGCAAACGGACAACAGCACTTGGCAATCTGCTGGATGGCCTCGACCACCTGGGAGTCACTGGATTGATTATGAAACACCGCAACCTGCGGCGTCTTCAAGGACCATTAGTTCCCGGGTGAACACCAACGCACTCACATCAACTGACACTTTACTGTTGTCGATTGACGGTGAGGGCAAACAGGGGAACGTGCGACCATTGATGAAACGTTGCCTCCCGCTGATGGAATTGCTTCACGCTGAGGCTGTTCGGCAAACGGACAAACTAGGATTCGGGTATCTACCGGAGATCACTGGAACAACTGCCGACGGACGTCCTCTCCCGGGATCGCACAAGCACGCTCATTGGTTGCCGCTATCCTTGTTCGGACGTGGACAAATTGACCATGTCCTAGTCCATGCGCCCGGACGATTTTCAGAATATGCCATCCAAGCAGTTTCCAATATCCGTTGGGCCTATGCAAAAGGGATTAAAAAACTATCTGTCAACCTCGTGGGCGAAGGGACACTCCCGGAATTAGTCGACTCACTGCCCTCCCAACACCAAGGTGCGTTTCCTCGTTACGGAGGGCAGGTTTTTGAATCAGTTGCTCCAATGGTGCTCAGGAAATACCTCAGCCGTGGGAAGAAATCTGTTCAAGGACAAATCCGTGAAGAACTGCTCGAACGTGGATTCAGCGAGCCCGAGAGCATTGATGTCTGGTGCGATCAGAAAATGGTTGAGAGAGGGCTAAAGGGTTACGTACTTCAACGAAAACCCGGGAAACCACAGCCAAGATTTGCTCGCAGTTGGGGAGCGACCATACGATTCGCATCACCGCAAGGGAGCGTCCCTCTCGCGCTCGGATATGCCAGCCACTTTGGGTTGGGCCTCTTCCGCAGTATCTAATTCGAAACCTCGAACGATCTGTTCTTTCTCAAGTTGGTTGTTTTCTATCAACACTTCTTCCTGCCGTTCGGCGTTCTGGGATCGCTACCGAACGCTGGACGGGATGGAAGATTCGTGCTTACTCGGGCCATTGCCATTCAACAACATGCTTGCCCCGAAACGCTCAAAAATCGTAATTTTCGCTTGTCCTCACCCCCCCTCGAGCTAGAGTGGATTGCCGCACGGAGGGTTAACCAACCGTCCGAATGAGGAGAATGCTTCACCATGCGACGCATTTACCTGATCACCTACGACGTCTGTGATCCCAAGCGTCTTCGTCACACCTTTCGCTGCTTGCGAAACTGGGGCGATCATCTGCAATACAGCGTCTTTGAGTGCCAACTCACCGAGACCGACCTGCTCCGCTGCAAAGCGGAATTGGCCGAGATCATTCACCACAAAGAAGACCAAGTCCTAGTCATCGACCTGGGCCCAGCCGCCTCCCGCCGCGATGACTTGGTCGAAGCCATTGGCCAGCCCTACTCCGCCATGGCCGCGCCCTGCCTGGTCATCTAGTCGATTCGCCTCGCCATCGTTTCGCACCACCAGAAAACCATCCGCCAAACGATCGGCCGACTTCCGCCCACACGCTCATCCTGCCCGACGAGGTTGACCGCCATGATTCGTTCTACCGATCACGAACTCCATGACTCACCTTCCGTTTCAGAATCCACGGACGATCCCAAACGCACGGAAAAATTCACGGAGTACCTACCGGTCCGAATGATCAACGAGTTCGTCTATTGCCCTCGTCTGTTTTACTTGATGCACGTCGAAGGCCAATTCGCAGACAGCTATGAAACGATCGATGGTGGCATCGTGCACCGCCGAGTGGACTCGGGCAACGGGCACCTACCGTCCGTGAACGAACCAGCCCCAAGCAACGATCTCTCCTTTGCCGCGGAAGAACTGGACGATCCGCCCGCGGATGCATTGATGGAGCAACTGCCACAACCCAAACGCAAACGCCGCAAACACATTCAACCGCCAACTCTGTTCGTTGACCCCGAGGACGATTCCGAAGACGACACATCCTCTCCGGTCGACGATGCATCGCCCAATTCCTCACGTCCTCCATCCAAAGAACACGGCGCAGAAACAGCCAACGATCGTGAGCAGGAGGACGAATCACCGGCAACAATTCATGCTCGCTCGGTTACCCTCAGCAGCGATGCATTGGGCGTGATTGGAAAACTCGATTTGGTCGAAGCCACTGGAGACGTTGCCACACCAGTGGACTACAAACGCGGTCGCCCCAAGAAGATGTCAGATGGATCGCTCGATGCATGGCCACCCGAGAAAGTTCAAATCTCGCTCCAGGCAGCCTTGCTACGTGACAACGGCTATCGAGTCAACGAAGGCGTGTTGTACTTCAACACCACGCGGCAACGAGTCGTCGTTCGCTTGGATTCCGAACTCGAAAATCAAACTGCCAAGGCGATTCAAAACGCCAGACAACTGTTTGAGTCTCGCCAAATACCGGCACCGCTGGAAGACAGCCCCAAGTGTGCCAAGTGCTCGCTGTTGAAAATCTGTCTCCCTGATGAGACTCGCTCGCTGATGCCAGTCATCCACGAACACGACGCGGACGCCCCGCCGGCGACCAGTGACGTCGCAGTTCGGCCGATGATCACAGCACGAGACGAACGTCGCCCGTTGTACTTGAATCAACAGGGCTTGATGATTGGCAAAAAGGATGACCTGTTGATTGTCAAAGAGGATCGCAAAGTGATCCAACAGGTTCGATTGCGCGAGATCAATCAACTCAGCCTATTTGGCAACATCCAGTTGTCCACTCAAGCTGTTCAGCACCTTTTGCACATGAACATCCCGGTAGCATACTTCACACGGCGTGGCTGGTTTTACGGCACCACCCAACCACTTGGCGTGAAGAACATCTTGGTTCGGCGAGAGCAGTTTCGAAAGGCGGACGATCCCGTCACCTGCCTGCGACTCGCCCGTGAACTGGTCCGCGGCAAAATTCGCAACAGTCGAACGCTGTTGATGCGAAATCACGTTGAGCCACCTCGCACGGTACTGGCAGAACTGAAACGACTCTCCGAACGAGTGCTGAAAGCAGATTCGCTGGCCTCGCTGCTGGGGCTCGAGGGGACCGCCGCACGAATCTATTTCTCACAGTTCACAGGGATGCTGAAAGTCAAATGTGATATTGAAACGGATCCTGGATCCGCGTTAAGTGAACGCCGCCCCGCATTTGACTTTCGTGGACGCAATCGTCGTCCGCCCCGCGATCCGGTCAATGCGTTGCTATCACTTGCGTACAGTTTGTTGACCAAAGACTGCACGATTGCCTCAACAATTGTGGGACTGGATCCTTACCTCGGTTTTTATCATCAAGTGAAACCGGGCAAACCAGCCTTGGCGCTCGATCTGATGGAACCCTTTCGCCCACTGATTGCCGAAAGCGTCGTGCTGACTGCAATCAACAACCGCATGGTGATACCCGAGCATTTCATCGTCGCAGGCAAATCGGTGGTCCTCAGTGATGCGGGACGGAAAGGATTCCTCATGGCCTATGAACAACGGATGGATGCGCTCGTCACTCACCCGTTGTTTGGTTATCGTGTCAGCTACAGAAGGCTCCTGGAAATCCAGACGAGGCTGCTCGGAAGATGGTTGACAGGAGAGATTAGCGAATACCCTGTGTTCATCACCCGTTGAGCAACACTCGCGACACCGACGCGAGCGGTCCAGTGCCGAGCCAATCCTGGGCGGCACTCGCGAGCCCGTAAAACACGAAGAAAACCACACTTTTCCGAGCAAAAGCATGAGCCCCAACCGAGTCGCCAAGCAACACCGCTCGCAACTCCGTTCAAAAACGATACCTTTTCCGCTAGCTCCGACAGGGGCTCTTTCCGCGCTCAACGAAGCGCGGCCTCATTGAAGTTTAGCCAAGCCAGCCTCCCTCTCTTCGATCCGTTGCTTTCCGCGCTCAACGAAGCGCGGCCTCATTGAAGTAAGCTCAACTTGAAGTAACGCCGATCGAAGACGTAGCTTTCCGCGCTCAACGAAGCGCGGCCTCATTGAAGTTAGACTTCGCGGGGAACACCAACCGCTTAGGGCCGACTTTCCGCGCTCAACGAAGCGCGGCCTCATTGAAGTCAGCCATTGCAAGTTTTCATTCCGTCTGAAATATCCACTTTCCGCGCTCAACGAAGCGCGGCCTCATTGAAGTTACAGTTGTACTGAGCCAGTATTCGACAAGCGCTGGTCTTTCCGCGCTCAACGAAGCGCGGCCTCATTGAAGTACAGGATCATAGAGTGTGATCGCTCGCGTCGACGACTTTCCGCGCTCAACGAAGCGCGGCCTCATTGAAGTAAGCCGGTTGATCTGGCGTTGCTTTCCGCACTACTCACTTTCCGCGCTCAACGAAGCGCGGCCTCATTGAAGTGATGCCTTTTCGTAAACGTAACCGGCACGCTCAGGCTCTTTCCGCGCTCAACGAAGCGCGGCCTCATTGAAGTGAAAAGCCCATTCAATTCTTGCCGATGTGGGTTACTACGGCTTTCCGCGCTCAACGAAGCGCGGCCTCATTGAAGTGTGTCGGAGTCAGCAATTAAAGATTCGCCATCACCAGTCTTTCCGCGCTCAACGAAGCGCGGCCTCATTGAAGTCCTATGGTGGCTCGACCGGCGGCAGTGTCTCGCAATACTTTCCGCGCTCAACGAAGCGCGGCCTCATTGAAGTACCCGTCGCATCGAACCAATCACAAACACCAATCAAAGGCTTTCCGCGCTCAACGAAGCGCGGCCTCATTGAAGTGATGGCTGCTGTGGACGCTGTCGAGGTGCTTCTCCCACTTTCCGCGCTCAACGAAGCGCGGCCTCATTGAAGTTGTTTCGATGACGCAGATATCCAGCTTGACTGGGTGCTCTTTCCGCGCTCAACGAAGCGCGGCCTCATTGAAGTGATGAGAACGCGGTCAATGCGATTCGCGGCGCACTTGACTTTCCGCGCTCAACGAAGCGCGGCCTCATTGAAGTGTGGCGTGGCAGGCTACTAACGTCCGACCAACTTGTTCTTTCCGCGCTCAACGAAGCGCGGCCTCATTGAAGTGACTCAGGATTGCTCGACCAGTTGTATGACTCGTTCTTTCCGCGCTCAACGAAGCGCGGCCTCATTGAAGTCCGCCGATGGCAGTGATGCCCTGCCGCTCGATGTGTTCTTTCCGCGCTCAACGAAGCGCGGCCTCATTGAAGTCTAGACGAATTTGAATGTTCCTTTTTCGCGAAGGAGTCTTTCCGCGCTCAACGAAGCGCGGCCTCATTGAAGTCGGCGATTGTCGCCATCGGCGCGGCTCGGTTCAGCTCCTTTCCGCGCTCAACGAAGCGCGGCCTCATTGAAGTTTCTTCGATCATTGATTGTGCGTGAATTCCGCAGCCCTTTCCGCGCTCAACGAAGCGCGGCCTCATTGAAGTAGTGTGTCGACGGCCGCCGAGTGCGTGACCGAGCTGCACTTTCCGCGCTCAACGAAGCGCGGCCTCATTGAAGTCCAGCAATCCGAAATGATCGGAACTTACGAAGAGTCTCTTTCCGCGCTCAACGAAGCGCGGCCTCATTGAAGTGGGCGGCCCTTGGACGATGATTTGGTCGACGACGTCTTTCCGCGCTCAACGAAGCGCGGCCTCATTGAAGTGTTGGTTTTTGCATCTTCGCCGTGGTTGTTGCAGCGATCTTTCCGCGCTCAACGAAGCGCGGCCTCATTGAAGTGCGATTGCGCAACGTAATGTTCGCGGCCTCTTTCTGCTTTCCGCGCTCAACGAAGCGCGGCCTCATTGAAGTAGAGTTGGCTTTGGTTGAGCCGACGCGGTGATCGCTCTTTCCGCGCTCAACGAAGCGCGGCCTCATTGAAGCCTGCCGGAATAGATTGGCCTCGCAGTCATGTGATCCGCTTTCCGCGCTCAACGAAGCGCGGCCTCATTGAAGCGATCAGATGGAACCAGCCGACGAGAAAACTCACGGCGACTTTCCGCGCTCAACGAAGCGCGGCCTCATTGAAGCGACGGTTTCGGGCGATACCATGTCAATCTCGATAATCTTTCCGCGCTCAACGAAGCGCGGCCTCATTGAAGCTGACGGCTGGGGAATCGTAGACCTGCAAGCTTACTCCCCTTTCCGCGCTCAACGAAGCGCGGCCTCATTGAAGCAAGCTTAGATTGGTCGATGTGGTTCTTGGCGTCCTTTCTTTCCGCGCTCAACGAAGCGCGGCCTCATTGAAGCGAGAACAGAGCGGGTTTGAGGTTGCCGTCTTTATCATCTTTCCGCGCTCAACGAAGCGCGGCCTCATTGAAGCGCGGAAAGCTTCACGCGCGCATCACGGCAACGCGAGCCTTTCCGCGCTCAACGAAGCGCGGCCTCATTGAAGCCCGATGAAGAACGAAGACCGCGACCGCTACATTGCAGCCTTTCCGCGCTCAACGAAGCGCGGCCTCATTGAAGCAAGATGGGGCGAGACATTAAGCACATCAAACACGCTCTTTCCGCGCTCAACGAAGCGCGGCCTCATTGAAGCAGCTCAGCGATCGGGTGAATCCGCCGCTGAGGTGAACTTTCCGCGCTCAACGAAGCGCGGCCTCATTGAAGCAAGTCTACGCCCGTGTCGGTCGCCAGCGAGATTGTCTTTCCGCGCTCAACGAAGCGCGGCCTCATTGAAGCCTTGTCCTGGAACACTAGCTCGGTTCCATTGGGAACTTTCCGCGCTCAACGAAGCGCGGCCTCATTGAAGCATTCGTGGGAAGTCCTCCCGCCTGGATCATTCAAAGCACTTTCCGCGCTCAACGAAGCGCGGCCTCATTGAAGCTTTGTCGCGGGTGATCCTGTTGCCCAGCCGCGGCCCCGCCTTTCCGCGCTCAACGAAGCGCGGCCTCATTGAAGCCCGTGTTCGCTGACAAGCATTTACCGAACCCGATGCTTTCCGCGCTCAACGAAGCGCGGCCTCATTGAAGCAACGCCAAGGGAGCCAACACGATGGGCCGCTTTGGCTTTCCGCGCTCAACGAAGCGCGGCCTCATTGAAGCAACCCCATGCACTTGACGCATGCGTTGAGGATGTCACCTTTCCGCGCTCAACGAAGCGCGGCCTCATTGAAGCGTGTCGTGCGAACTTTGGAACAGCGGTTTGGTTAAGCTTTCCGCGCTCAACGAAGCGCGGCCTCATTGAAGCAGATTGGTCGCCATCGCTCACCCATACATTGCTTCCTTTCCGCGCTCAACGAAGCGCGGCCTCATTGAAGCTTTGTAACACTCGCTGATATTTTATCGCGAACTACAACTTTCCGCGCTCAACGAAGCGCGGCCTCATTGAAGCTTTGGCTTGCGTCGCCGGGGCGTTGCCAATGCTTCGCGCTTTCCGCGCTCAACGAAGCGCGGCCTCATTGAAGCCATGCCCGCATTTCATGCGGCACGTTTTGATACTCGCTTTCCGCGCTCAACGAAGCGCGGCCTCATTGAAGCCCGAGGTCGCTGGTCTTGCCGCGGCGATGGTGCCACCTTTCCGCGCTCAACGAAGCGCGGCCTCATTGAAGCGCGACTTGGACGGACGCAGTGCCGGACACTCCTGAACTTTCCGCGCTCAACGAAGCGCGGCCTCATTGAAGCTACGTCAGTCGGTCCGCCCGAGCTGATCATCGAAATCGCGGGTTCCTCAAGCAATCTACGCCTTCCGCGAAAGACGCGAGATGCTCGAAACCGCCGGCGTCGACGAATACTTGGTCTTCGAAACACTCGAGGGTCGTATCGAATGGTGGCACCATGATGGCAACCAGTTTCTCGAAGGACCGCGAGATGCGACCGTTTTCAATAGCGCGACCTTCCCAGGCCTGTGGCTCGATCGCGACGCGCTCCGCGCGGGCGACCGCTTTCGCTTGATTGAAACATTGCAACACGGCATTCAATCCATCTGAATGCGTCTTGTTTTGCCCGATTGGTCGGGAATCACGCCGATCGGAAAACGTCTCGAATGTCCGTCGATGATCGTTTCGATTACAGCCTCGCCTCCGACAACCGGTTCGGGACGCTTCAGCAGAATGATGTCACCACCGACTTGCCCTAGCTCGTGTCGTTTTCCGGCACAATGCAACCACAACTCGACTTCGGCAGAATGACAACGATTGGGAGCGATCATGGAATTATCGGGCTGTCACGAAGAGCAAATCAAAAGCTACGCGAGCGGTACGACACAAAGCCCACGCGAGTACTGGGCAAAGGCACACGGGGTACCGCTTTTACCGTGCAAAGTCCACGACAGCCATGGACATTTGCGGTCAAATTCCTTCGACACTGACGTGGACGGTACCGTTTTCGTTGGAGATGCATCTGATATCGACGTTCAAGAAACGTTGCAACACGTCGATGTGGGTTTGGCTGTGCAGCGACAACGGTCCGGTGCAAAATTCGCTTCGGTATCCGTTGCGTGCCGCCAAGCCCATTGGCAATAACAATTGATCGGCGAGGTACACACCCACCGGCACTTCGCTGGCCAAATGGGCTCGTGCTTCGCGCAACGCCGCACGAGCGACCTGTTCCGCTTTGACGCCGAGCTTGCCGAAACCAATGATCAGTTCACTGACATTGTCAAACCCCAGCTCAATCATCACGACATTACCGGGACCGCCCGCCTGCTGAACATCAACGACCTGGAACGCCTTTTTGTCCCATCCGGTTTTGCGTGCGATCACATCACACTCCCGCTGGCCGACCGATTCTGGAATTCGGGAAACCAATGCGGTGACACTCGGCTTCAGTCTCCCGCCTCGTTCCATCAGTTCAAGCCCGTTCATGCCAGTGGATGGCTTGACCTTCATCACCATCCTTCCGCCACCAGCCGGATAGAACCCATAAGATTCGATGTCAGCGTCAACGTTCGCGTTCATCCGAGCCAACAACGGCAGGTAGCAACGCAGAAAAAAATCGAACGGTGGTGCCCAAGACGCGTGAGTCCCGCCACCGATTGTGATCGTGGAAGGCGCGTCCGCATGAAGCAAAACCGGCAGAATGGTTTGAGCTACCAAAACAGCACTGCCCGCCGAACCCACTTCGAATCGATAGTCGCCGCCGGACAGTTCACCGGGCACCAAAGTCAATTCACACGAACCAAGTTGGTCTCCGCTGACTTCGCCAGAACAAACCTGCTGGATCGCGCGAACACCCGCCAGATGTTGACGAAGCAAACCTGGTTTCTTGCGACCGCCACGAATGTGGGTGATGCGAACCGGTTGCCCCGTCACCGCCGCAAGGGCGAGCGAGGAGCGAACAATTTGCCCGCCTCCCTCGCCCTCGCGTCCGTTGATTTCAATCATCCGCTTTGCTCGCATCCTTGATCACGAATCGTGCTTTCAAACGAGCCACCTCGCTTGCCAATCCCGCGGACTTCACCGAACGCAGAACTTCGTTGAAGTCTTTGTATGCGGCGGGGGCCTCGTCGATTGGGTACTTGCGACAATTGCTCAGGATATCGTTGGAATCAAATTCTGAGTCCACGGTTGTTTGATCCAGCACACGCTTGGCATGACGACGCCCGAGCACTCGTCCGGCACCATGATTGACGCTGTAACAGGACGTCGACGCGCCCTCATCAGCCACCATCACCGCTGAACCATCTCGCGGATTCCCGGGCAACAAAATCGGATGCCCCGACTTTGCAAACGGAGTGTCGGCAAGCGAATGATGCCCACCTGGCATCGCCCGCGTGGCACCTTTTCGGTGCACCCATGCCGGTTGATTGTCCACGATTTCCTTTCGAGCAATGTTGTGACTGATGAAGTAAACCAAGTTCCCACGTGTTCCCGGAATCACTTCTTGGAACGCTTCCAGTACGAGAGCATTGATCAGCAAATGGTTCACGGTCGCGAAGTTAGCTCCCAACGCCATGTCGTCCAGGTAGTCGTTCGCTTCATCGGATCCCAAAGGAGCGTAAACCAATTGCCGATCACCGGCAGGAAGCGGAATTCCCCACCGATCAAACTTGTCTTGCAACGTGCGGAATTGCCCCGATGCCAAGTTGTGACCAAAGCCTCGTGACCCACAGTGTGACAAGAACGCAACTTTCCCGTCGATCAGACCAAACGTTTGAGCCACGTCGCGGGCTCGGTCATCGTCACCGACTTCCACCACCTCACATTCACCGAAGTGGTTCCCGCCTCCATACGAACCCAGTTGTTGCATCTTGTCACTGAAGTTACTCATATGGCGATGTCCCAGGATCGTTTCCAGTCGGTTTTCGAGTGCCAACGGCGTGTCATCATGTCCAACATGATGTGAGTCCTCGCAGCGGTACGCCCAACTGGTCGGGATCCCAAGAGCGCGACACACATCGTCGCTTGCTCCTTCGGTCACCAATTGCTTTCCGAGTGTTCGGTTGACGTGCCGAGCCTTGGTCACGCTGCGTTGTCCCTTGCCCGCCCCCGTCGGTGTGCGTTGGCAGATCGTGGAAATCAATGCTCGACGAACCTTGCGGTCCTCAATCGCTTCGGCGGGAAGATCCAATTGCAGCAAACTCATCGAACACTTGATATCGACTCCAACCGGCCCCGGATAAACGTGAGTGGGCGAGACCATGACGCAACCGACCGGTGCTCCATAACCACAGTGCGCGTCTGGATTCAAAACCAAATCCGTCACACCGGGAGCCAACCGCGAATTGACCGCTTGTTGCAGGCACAAGTCGTCAAAAGTTTCGCGAATGGACTCGGTTCCGAAGACACGAATCGGTGGGGTCGTTTCCGTTCGAAGCAATGCGGTTGCTTCGCCGGTGGCAACCATTCCGGGGCCGGAGTACTGGTTTCGCGAGTCCGTGCTGGGACGGGTCTTGGTCGAAGTCGTCATGTGAATCTCGAACAAAGGAAAAGTGGTTGTTGTTACGAACCGCTAACGCACCGCCTGTGCCAAACCGCCCACAATTCCCTTAAAGACCTATTCTAAAACCACTTACGAAATCCAGGCTATTTAAAACGCGGCACGAAAAACCCAAGCTGCCTATCCTCTCCGCTCGCCATTTATACTGTGGTCTATGAGCAAGAAATGTGTCGTTATCGGTTTCCTCGGAGTCCATTTGGATCAACCCCGGAAATCTCGTGATCGATGGGCCACATGGCGTCCGACCGTTGCGATCTGCCAGCAAGAAGACTTGATCGTCGATCGATTCGAGCTGATCGTCGAACGCCGCTATTCCAAGCTAGCCAATCAGGTGATTCAGGACATCGAAACCGTCTCGCCCGAAACGTCCGTGCGAGCTCATCCGGTCACACTTAAAGACCCTTGGGATTTGGAAGAGGTTTACGCGGGACTGCATCAGTTCTCTCGCGAGTACGCGTTCGACACCGACGCTGAAGACTATTTGATTCACATCACCACTGGGACGCACGTCGCACAGATCTGCTTGTTCCTGCTGACGGAGACGCGGCACCTGCCTGGACGTCTGATTCAAACGTCGCCGCCACCGGGACGAGGCCGATCGAAACACGACGAAGCCGCATCGGTTGAAGGGACGTTCCAAATCATCGACTTGGACCTGTCCCGCTACGACGAACTGGCCAAGCGGTTTCGGCAAGAGCACGATGAAGCACGCTCCATCCTCAAACGTGGCATCGATACGAAAGACGAATCATTCAATGCATTGATCGATCGAATCGAGAAAGTCACCTTGGCAACCAAAGCACCGATCCTGATGTCGGGACCAACGGGTGCAGGCAAAACGCAACTCGCGAAACTGATCTACGAACTCAAGCACAGCCGACGGCAAGTCTTCGGCCCGTTCGTCGAAATCAACTGCGCAACGATCCGCGGCGAACAAGCGATGTCGGCCTTGTTCGGCCACACCAAAGGTGCATTCACGGGCGCGAACTCCGCGCGTGCGGGACTGCTGAAATCCGCCGATGGTGGAATGTTGTTTCTTGACGAAATCGGCGAACTCGGACTCGATGAACAAGCCATGTTGTTGCGTGCGATCGAAGAGAAGGAATTCACCCCGGTTGGTTCCGACCAAAGCATTCACAGCGACTTTCAATTGATCGCGGGAACCAACCGTGACTTGGTGGCGGAAGTCACTGCAGGCAGATTTCGCGAAGACCTGTTGGCGAGGATCAACCTCTGGTCGTTTCAGTTGCCGGGCCTTCGTGAACGGCGCGCGGACATCGACCCCAACCTCGATTACGAACTGCAACAATTCACACGCGACTCCGGTCAGAAGGTCACGATCAGCAAAGAGGCTCGCAAAGCGTTCCTTGATTTCGCGATGGACCCGACCACAACATGGAACGCGAATTTCCGCGATCTCAATGCGGCTGTGACACGAATGGGGACACTTGCCGAAGGCGGACGCATCACCATCGAGTTGGTCCACGAAGAAATCGCCAGGCTACGATCAAGCTGGCAAACCACGGATGCTCACGGTGACGACGACGTCTTAGCGAGTTGCTTGGATGATTCGCAAATCGCACAGCTGGATCGTTTCGACCGAGTGCAGCTCGCCGAGGTCGTTCGAGTTTGCCGTCAAAGCCGATCGCTGTCACAAGCCGGCCGCACCTTGTTCGCCGAGTCACGCAAAGCGAAGGCAAAACCCAACGACGCCGACCGACTGCGAAAGTACCTGCATCGCTTTGGCTTGAGCTGGGATGAATTGCTCTGATCGTGGGATAGGCTTCCAGCCTGTCATCCCCGTCAAGACAGGGCGCGAGCCCTCAGGTTCCTCGCCGGGCAGCTCGCGCCGCACCGCTAGGCTAGTCACTTGTTGTTCTTGGCTTGCTTGGAGGTGATGCGATTTTGGCAGGCGCTGATTCGTGGTTTAAATCAATGCGTCACCTCTCCCTCAGCGAAGGAGGTCGTGCAGTTTTTAAGTGCTGTGCTCGCAAGTTTGAAATCACCCTCCTGAACGCAGTTGGGGAGGGTCGGAATGCGAGCGTTCAGCGAGAATTCCGGGGAGGGTAGTGCGCGCCCTTTCCCATGCTCGGCCCTCACCCTCGCGTACGCCTGAACGGCGTCGCTCGACCTCTCCCCAAACTTCGTTTCGGGAGAGGTGCGCTGTGTGTTAATCTGCCGAAAAGCGGCACCAGAAAACTGCACGACCTCCGAAGCTGGGGGAGAGGCCGGAGCGAGCGTTCAGCGAGATCCGGGTGAGGGGGCCACGCGTTTTGCGAAGCCAAGTTTGCGGTGCATAGCCCCCTCACCCGAACAGGGCCTCGATCGGCCCGTTCGACCTCTCCCCCAACTTCGTCGGGGGAGAGGTGACTGAAAACATACGCACTGGAAAAGGCGGGGGAGATCTCAAATTTCAAACGGCTCACACAAAACCTGACCGCACATCACTCGGCGGAATCCTTCTTCCCCTTCGCCAACCAAGCATCGGCGACGACGGTGTCCCAGATCAATTGAGTGACGTGATAGATGATCATCGGCAACACGCTGACGCCCAGGTCCATCGACGTTTGCAAACCAATCGCGAGCGTCTTTTGACTGGCCGAGAACCCCACCGCGATTTGGGTCTCGCGTCCGCGACGCAAGATCCATCGCGTGAAAAGGATCCCGACTACTAAACACACCAAGTGCATCGCAGACGCGGCGGCAATCAATTGGGCAAAGACCGCTGCACCGCCTTCCTGCGTGATGGCAACCAACTTGTCGGCGGTGGTCACGGCACCGAACACCACCATGATCAGGATGCCTCCCTGAGCCGCCCAGGACAACGTCGGCTTGGCTCGATCCGCCCATTCGGCCCATCCCCAACGCCGCATGCACTGGGCCAAGGTCAAAGGAGCCACCACCACCAATCCTAACTTGATCGCTTGACTCGCCAGCGTCTGGCCACCTGTACCGCTGTCGTCACCCCCGACTGCTGCGCCGATCTCCTGCAGCCCTCGTGTGAGTTCCGCTACGGCTTCGGTATCCGACACCAACCACCATCCCAGCGGGATCACGCCGACGCAGGCGAGGTTGGTCACCACCGTGGTCAGCATCGGGATCGAATCGTCACCGCCGGCGCGGCGTGTCCACACCATTGCGGAGGCGAGCGTGCATGGCACCAGCGACGCCACGTAGAACGACAACTTCCATTCAGGTGCGATCCATCCTGCAATCCACCATGCGGCCAAAGGGACCGCCACGGTATTGAGGCTGACCGCTGCCAACACCGCGGTCGGCCGCCGCACCGCATCGGTCACCGAACGCAAAGGCAGCGTCAGGCCCGAGGCCCACATCACGGCAAACACCACCGCACTGCGAAGCCAATCCTGTTCCGCCACCGGCCGAAGATAGTCGGCGGCGGTGAATCCAATCGCGAACAAGACCGCCAACGTCAGAAGAAACCCGTGCCGTCGTCCCCAGGCGAAAAGTGGTTTCATTCGGTTCAAGCCTGCTCGGCTGCGTCTTGCTTCGCTGCTTCCACCGCTTTCGCGATCACGTCTCGCGATTTCTGGCAACCTTCCGCGGCAACCTTGTCAGCGGGCAGCTTCCAATAACCGGGGTTGAACAACTCCAACGAAAACGTGCCGACGAATCCATTGCGAAGCAACATGGCAATGGTGCCGACCAAGTCACACACTCCATCGCCCGGGTACACGCGATCCTTGTCAGCGATCACATCGATGCCGGGCTGACCGGGATAGTCATTGATGTGGAACAGCGGCATGCGTGACGCTTCGATCATGCCCAGCGACGACATGTCATTGCCGCCTTTGTAGATGTGATAGAAATCCGGCAGCACCGCGGCGGACGGGTGAGACGCCGCCGTCGAAACGTAAGCCAATTCTGCCAAACGATGCAGCACCGGCGAGAACCCCCAAAGCTCCAGCAACGGTGTCACGCCCATCGTGTCACCAAGTTCCAAAATCGCCCGGTAACGCTCCCCAATCGTCTCGAGCGAAGGTGCACCGCCATCGCCGAGTTCTTCCGTCCGATGAACACCAATCGGAGGAGCGGCCATTTGTTTGCCGCCGAGCGAAGCGACCAACTCCATGTCCCGCTTGGCTTCGTCCAAACCAGCCTTGCGTGCCGCGGGGTCATCGACGATCCAACGAGCAAAACCGATCGCGCCGACAACATTCAGTCCCGCATCGTCGAGCTGTTTCTTTAGATCGGAGACGCTGCCGCCACCATCGACATAGCTTCGCAGATCGCGAATCCATGGTTCGATTCCATCAAACCCAGCCTTGGCAACGACCTCGATTTGCTGGGGCACGGTCAAGTTGTGTCCGCGAAGCGTGCTGGTGTTCATCGCCAGCGGAGGCGTCGGAATCGCTTCGACCAACGAATTTGCCGCCGTCAGCGTCGCGGGTGACTCGGACGCGAAGAGGTGCGAGGCGGGCAGTGCGGCGACGGTGGTGGCCGCCAACAACGCTTGGCGACGAGGAAAGGTGTTCGACATCGAGGCAGCATCCTGAGGAATGAAAACCCACAGTGTATTTCAAATGAAGACCGAACGGTCGGTTGCTTTGCATTCGCTCCCAGCGGAGCGGCGTGAGTCGCCCGGTCTTCCCCTCTTCGAGGTCGTGCAGTTTTTAATTGCCGCTTTTCGGCAGATTTACACACGGCGTACCTCTCCCGAAACGAAGTTTGGGGAGAGGTCGAGCGACGCCGTTCAGGCGTACGCGAGGGTGAGGGCCGAGCATGGGAAACGGCGCTCACTCCCCTCCCCGGAATTCTCGCTGAACGCTCGCATTCCGGCCCTCCCCAACTCCGGAGGTCGTGCAGTTTTATTTCACCCTCCCTTTGGGAGGGTCGGCCCGCTTCGGGCCGGGGAGGGTTACGCGCTGGTTCCGATGCTCGACCCTCCCCTCGCTTCGCTCGACCCTCCCAGGGGGAGGGTGATGATAAACGCTTGGCAACACAGCAGTTAAAAACTGCTCGGCCTCTGCGTTCAGGAGGGGGAATTCAAACTTGCGAGCACGGCACTTCAAAACTGCACGACCTCCTTAGCGGAGCGGCGCGAGCCGCCCGGTTCCGCGTCACCGGAGAGCTCGCGCCCTTCCGCTACAAAACCCTAAGTCGCCCCGAGCAGATCGTAGCTCCACTGCCGCGTTCGACCGCCAGCGGATTGATCCGGCACAAATTTGGTTCCGCCGTTCGCCCCCGACTGCCGAACCGACTGGGTTTGCCCCAACAAAGAAACCGGGAGCATGTTTTCTGCCGAGTACTGGGTCCCCAAATCGGCAACGGGATGCTCCTTGGCATCGGACGCGGTCATTCTCACTGCCCAGTCAAATCGAACGCGGGGCGATTCGGATTCGTTGTCATCCCCATTACCCTTTTCCAGCACTTGCACGCTGACACTGAAGTGACTGCTGCCGGCACAGCCAACTCCCAAAATCGTTGGCACGCCTTCGATGGTCTCGGTCGACAATTGCTGAAGTGCGGGTGAGGCGGGCCAATCCTGATCGGACGAACCTTCCACGCTGCGGGCTTCGACCACCTCGCCCGATTCCGACTGCCAGCGAACAACGTGGGCGTAGCGATCTTGTTGCCACTCAAACCGGATTTGCAAACTCCCGTTTTCGGTTTGCAATTGGTGTGCGGGAGGAGTCGAGATAGAAGAAGACATGCGAGTGTGCTCGTGGTTGTATGGCGAATGAATCAGGCAACTTCGACCGGTGAGGTCGCGAAACGCTGCATCAATCGCAGTCCGTCCCCCTGGCTCTTTTCGGGGTGGAACTGGGTCGCCATCAAATTGCCACGACGCACCGCGGCACAAAACTCGCCACCGTAATCACACGTCAGTGCGACCACCGATGGATCGGTCGGGCGAACGAAGTACGAGTGCACAAAGTAGAAATGCGTTCCGGATTGAATGCCGAGATCCGCGCCGGCGGTTTTCACATTAACCGCGTTCCATCCCATGTGCGGGACTTTGAACTCGGCGGGCAATTCGAATGCAACCACATCGCCGCCCAAGACCCCGAGTCCTTCGTGGGTGCCGCCCTCGAAGCCTTGCTCGAACAACATTTGCAGCCCCAGGCAGATTCCCAAAAACGGTTTGCCCGACGCGATGAAATCTTTGATCGGCTTCTCCAGATCACGACGACGAATCTCGCCAATCGCATCCCCAAACGCTCCCACGCCCGGCAGGATCAATCGCTCCGCCGCCGCGATTTGGCTGGCGTCGCTGGTGATCTCCGCCTCCACGCCCGAACGTTCCACCGCCTTTTGGACGCTGCGGAGGTTTCCCATTTGATAGTCGACGATGGTGATCATGGGTGCCAGTCTCAAAAGTGGTTTCGAGGGAATGTGGTTTTGAGGGAACGAGTCAAGGAATGGCGTGCATCGGGTCGTTTTATAAAATCAGCTTGCGAGTCCTAACCCGACGCGCAACCGCATGTTGATTTAGTTGCAGGTTGGCCACTCTTGGCCGACATCCACAACTCTGACGGGCAAGAGTGCCTTTTTGTACCCCACATCTTTTGGGAGCCGCTTGCGTTGGGAATACAAGCGGTTTAAGGCTAAACATCCCTTGCCGAGGAATCATTAGTGTTTGATTAGCGGCGATTAGTGTTCCCTTGACCGCTCTGGTGGAACACTAATCCACTCTGATCGGACACTAATCTTTGGTGTTTCGAGATGTGGGGTATAAAAAGGCAAGAGTGCCCATCCTACATGCGTGAAAACGTCATTAACGACTAATTCAACAACCCGGCGAGCTAATGACCGCCACGAATCAGTTCGCCCTCATCGCCGCCAAAACGGTCGGGAAGGGAACAGATTCACAGACACCAAAGCCAAAATGCCGGTTCACGCGAAAACGCATGAAAGCGGGTGAATACAAGCCACACAGGAATTTGGCCCGATCGATCGGATCTGAAAAGAGGTCGGGATACTCCGCGATCGCATCGGACATCGCTTTTTGGGCAGAATCTCCGATCGAATCAGGCGGATTCAACTGGGTATCCCACGGCCCCTCGCCGCGACAAGTTGAGCATTTTCCGCAGGGCCGCGAACGTCGCGAACCGAAATGTGCCGCCATCGCGACCGGCAAACACTCCTTGCAGGAAATGAACTCCATCATCGAATCGATGCGTTGCTGAGTCGCCTCCATCGACGCGTCAAACCGTTTCAGCAAGTGTTTCACCGTCGTCGCGGGTCGAGCGATCCGTTCTATCCAGCGGTACCCATGCATCAACTCGGACGACTCCAACTCGATGATGCCGGACAATGACAATTCTTCCAGGGCCGCGACCAAGCGGGTTCGAGGCACGCGATACTGACGCGTTGCCACCACCAAATTGACCCGGTACGCCCGCTTGGCTTTGACCAGCGAAGCAACAATCGCCGACACAGCCTCCGGATCAATCGCCTCACTCCGCGAAACAATTTCCGAAATGTCGCACCTTGGTTTGACGCGGTAAACGTCATACCGAGCGGGCAGCAAGTCCAGGTGCCCGCGCTGCCGCAATTGAATCATGAACGTGCCGACCACGCCGGATGACAGGTTCACCTCCCAAGCCAACTTGCCCAACGCCAGATAAAACGAATCCGGTTGGCCGATCAATCGATCCAGCAAACGTTCCACGGACTCCTTCGTCGGCCAATCACTGCACGGCAAATTGCGGATCGCGACTTGGTCTTCGGGAACCAACCAAGTTTGACACTGGGTCGCTTTGCCATCCCGTCCGCCACGACCAATCTCTTGGCTGTACCCTTCCAGCGATGACGAAGGGTTGTAGTGAATCACTCGGCGAACATTGGGTTTGTCCACACCCATGCCAAAGGCCACGGTGCCGACCAAGATGCCGTTGTTGGATTCCAGGAACCACTGCTGAATGGATTCACGTTGCTCGCTGGTCAATCCCGCGTGATAGGCCATCGCGGAAAGGCCCGCTTCGCTTAGCGACTCAGCCAACTGCTCCGCAGTTCGACGACGAGTGACATAAACGATCGTGACGCCTTTGCTTCGAGACTTCGCCGCCTTGCGAAGTTGTTCCAACAATCGCTCGTCCCGCTCCCGTGAAGTCACCTGTGTGCACTGCAGATGCAAATTCGAACGATGCGTGGGAACCTTCACAACATCGGTTCGTTCCAATCCAAACGCGGAACGAATTTCGCGAACGACGCGTTGCGGCGCGGTCGCGGTCAACGCCAACACCTGCGGGATGCTGTGTTCTTCCACCACATCCGGCAACCGTAGATAATCAGGGCGAAAATGGTGCCCCCATTCGCTCATGCAATGAGCTTCGTCGACCGCC
The DNA here is from genome assembly GCF_002727185.1 of Rhodopirellula bahusiensis. Taxonomy (NCBI): domain Bacteria; kingdom Pseudomonadati; phylum Planctomycetota; class Planctomycetia; order Pirellulales; family Pirellulaceae; genus Rhodopirellula; species Rhodopirellula bahusiensis. Next base: position 270,989 of record NZ_NIZW01000003.1, on the reverse strand, counting down.
AACATCGAAATCGGCGTTTCGCCCAACACCGCGCGAAAACGCTCATTGAAAAAACGTTCCGGAGAGACGTACAGCAATTTGCAGTGCCCCGACCGAACCCGCTGCAGATCCAAACGCAGTTCTTGCGGCGAAGCGGAGTGATCCAGCCTCGCGACCTCGATGCCGCGCCGTTTCAGCGAATCGCCTTGATCCTTCATCAAAGCGACCAAGGGCGACACAACCACGGTCAGGTGCGGCAAGCATTGGCTGACCAATTGGTAGCACAGACTCTTGCCACTTCCCGTCGGCATCACCGCGACCACATTGCGACCATCAAACAGTCGCTCAATGACCTTCTGCTGGGGTGGCAGCAAACGCTCGAACCCAAACGATTCCTTCAGAACCCGCTGAGCATGAACCCAGCGGGTGGAGAGTAGGTCTGCGTCAATGGAAGCATTCTCGGCGTCCGTGCCCGTTTCTTCCATCGTTATCAGTCTCTTCCATCAAAACAGCGAAGGTGTTTCCAGTTCAATCGCCAACACCTCGTCAACCGCTTCTTCGCGACGCCAGAAATCATCGACCAAAGACTCGTCATCGATCGGTTCTGCACCGGCGACAACCTGGGCGGCTTCGTTGGCCAAGCGATTGATTTCGTTGATCACCAACAATGCATCCAGCGACGTGACTTCGCCGTTGCCCGAGACATCCATGAAGCCCGGGAATGATTCCAACGTGTTCGGATCCAAGATGCCCGGCCCGTTGGACTGAAGGTAGTTGATGATTCGCAGTGCATCCAGCGGTGCGACAGATTGATTGGAATCGACGTCAAACCGGTTGCGACCATTTTGGAACGGTGCCTGACCCAACGAGACGGTGTATGTGAACTGCACATCGGTCGCGAGTGGACGAGGTCCAAACTCCAAGGCGCGAGCGGTCAAGTTGTAGACACCGGTGTCCAACGGCCCAGGTGTTCCCGTCAACGTCTGCGATTCAATGTCGTACTTCAGCCAGCGCGGCAAAGTGCCTGATTCACCGAAGATACGGATCGAGAAATTCCCGCCTTCCGGATCGCTGACCATGTTCTCGGGCAATTGCATTTCCACGTATTGACCGCTGACCAACGCTCGGTCCTGGAAGGTTGCATTCGCCATCGCCATGTCGAAAACGGGTGGTTCGTTGACGTTGTTGACATCAACGGTGATGGTACGATCGGTCGACGTCGTCCCATCGTCCGCACGAATCACCAAGGTTTGAGCGGGTGCCCCCGGTACATCGACATCAAAGACGGCATTCGGACGGACTCGAAGCAACCGTGAATTTGGGTCCAAGTCAAAGTTTGCAAAGCCGGTTCCACCGACCAATTGCGTGGTCACCAAATCACCGTCAGGGTCCGTCACACCAATGCGTCCGACGATCACCCAGTTCTCACTCGAACCGGGTGCACCGTTTGGATAAGGCACTTCCGAAACGACAACACGCTCAGTGGTGATGGTGGGGTTTTCGTTTCGGTTCAGGACTTCCACCGACAACGTCGCGGTGAACGGTGCGACGGAGCTATCAGCGGTGTCCGTGATTCGGAAACTCAATTGGTGAACCGATTGATCTTCAAAATCCAATTCCACTCCAGTCGCGATTCGAAGCGTGCCTGTTCCCGCATCCACGCCGGTTCCGGCAACAAATTCAAACAGTGAGTTTGATGGACCATCCAGCAACTCGATGCTGTGGTCTTGGGGTCGCTGTTCAGGATCCACCAAAGTCAGAACCTGATCCGCCGAAGAAACATTGCCCTCATTGAACTGAACGGTCGATGGTTGCAATCTCGGAGGTTCATTCACACCCAGCACTGCAATCTGGATATTGACCGTTTCGGCCAAAGGTGGACCGCCATTGTCGCTGACACGAACTCGCAACGTCATGTTCGGGAACGACTCGAAGTCCAATTCCGCACCGGGCAACAATCGCACGGCACCTTCTTGGGTCACCCGAACAAAGTTGGCCGCACTACCACCGACAACAGCAAAGTGGTGGGTTTGGCCCTCGTCGGGATCGTTGACTTGCAGTCGGAACAATTCTCCCGTCGCTGCTTCTGACACAGCGAACTGCGTCTGTGAAATGGTCGGTCGGTCATTCTCATTGAGGACCAAGATTTGTTGCTCGACGATGTTCTCAGCCGGAATCGCTGCATCGTCACTGACGCGGACCAGCAGAGTACGCTGCATGTTGTTTTCGAAATCCAAACTGTCGGCGTTTAACAATGTCACCACACCGGTGACCGGATCCACGCTGAAGTCATTTTGAGCTTCACCACCGACCAATTCGAACGAGAGTGATTGGCGGAACGCGGTGTCGGGATCAAACGCCTTGATGCGTCCAATGGCAGAACCCGCGGGCACGTCTTCGGTGACCACCAACGGCGAGTCCTCCACAACCGGGGCCTCATTTATGTCGCGCAACGAGATCGTGATGCGGTTGGTGGTTTTCGCACCCGCAGCATCCGTGATTCTCATGGTGATGATTCGATTTGGTGTCGTTTCGAAATCGAGGTCGGCGTCAGCCGTCACCATCAAATTGCCCGTGGCGGATTCGACAACCAATCCCGCCGAGTTACCACCGATGATTTCGTACAACAAAGGCACGCCACCATCGGCCGGCTGATCGGCATCGTCGGCTTGCTGAACCATGATCTCGGTTCCGGCTGGCAAGTTTTCGTCAACCAAAATGACTTGGTCGGACGTTTTGGGAAGCGTGTTGACGCGGAACACATCTTCGAAGACGTAGTTTTCAAAACGCGAAACGGTGAAAGGATGCTCAGCGGTACCCAGCAACGCCGTTGCACCGGTCCCGGTTTGGACTTGTAGGTCATAGTTGCCTTCGAACAACGATCGCAATTCATAGATGCCGTCTTGATCAGTCACCGCAGACGCTTCGCTTTGCACGTAGGTCAGTCGATCAAAGGCACCAAACGTGGTTCCGCCAGTGATGGTGGTGTCCGAGTAGGCTTCGACGCGAACGATCTCATCCGATGGCACCGACAACGTCACCGTTTCACGACGACCATTGACCAACACACCGCTCACCGCCGTGGCGATCAGATCACCGTCGGCGTTGAACGCGTCCAAACGACCGTAGGAGACCAGCGAGGTGAACGCGCTTCCGAGAGCATCGATCGAAACTGATTTCACCGGCCGATAGAAATCGAAACGCAGCCGATTGAACGTCGAAAATTGTTGAAAGCCGCCGTCGCTGAACACTCGGTTGCCGCTGATTCGGCCACTCAAGTATTGGCGTTCTGCCAAGACGGGCGTGTTTGAAAAGAAGCTACCACTCGTACTGGTGATGGTTACACCTGGGTATTCATTCGTGAGCACATAGTCCAAATCCTGAACCGTCGGGTCCAATGGATCAAACGGCGGCACCACGTCGTCGGGCTCGACGACAAATGTCAAATCGTCCAAGCGATCGTTGTCATTGGTGTCAGCGAAAACGGTGATGCCTTGACCGGGCAATCTCAAATCCTCCGGAGCTCCATCGGCGATGGCCCCCGCCGAGGGTGCCAGCAAAATCTGCCCGCGAGCACCACCAACGAAGTTGCTTTCGCCAATATGGTTGAGCAACCGGTCCGCCAGCGCTGGCTGCGAAACCGATGATGCCAGCAATTCGTGCTTGCCGCCGGTTTCAAAGTCAACCGCCGATGCATCCGCAGCGTCCACTGGTGTTCCGAAGACCCAATCGTCCGCCGAGGAACCAATGGAATCCCCCAGACGGCCGACGTAGCCAAATCCATCGGCTTCCACCACGGTGCCGCCCGGAGGCAACACGTAGCTTCGCGTGGAGGAACCGATCGTCTCAGCAAACAGAATCGGGGCGTAAGCGAAGTTGTCACCAAAGACATAATCTTGAACAGAAACGGCATCCATCACGTTCCAAGTCGACAACAATCCACCCTCGTCCGCTCGTTGGTCGTCGTCCGTATCGATGTCATCGCCTAAGACCGGTGGGACATCGGATTGGATGAAGAAGTACCCACGATTGTCGAAGGTCCGAAACAACGAGCCATTGTCCGACTCATCCGAATAGATCCCGTCGGGCAGTCCTACGAATCCCGACTGATCACTTTCTAAAACTCGCGACCCAAAGGCTGCTTCGTAAGTGTTGCCCTCTTGTAGCAGCACCAAGAAACCGTTGGCACCAAAGGTTTGGCCCGACAAATCGATGATGGTTTCAACGGTTCCTTCATTGAGGTTGTCTTCGGAAATCGCAACAAAGTAAGTCCCGTCGGCGAGCCGTTCGTTCGGGTTTCCACGCAGTTCGATGTATTGGTCGTTGAGAGTATTCAGCGAAGCACCAAAACCACCTTCGATCATCAACTCATTGATCACCGGTTGGTTCAAATCCACGGACAACACTGGTGGAAGCACACGCACGCCAACCGTTCGCAGCGGCAGGTCGATCCACGCGGCATCTGACAAATCACTATCGACCACAATCTCAAGGTCGATGTTGGTGATCACGTTGACTGGATTGTCAGTGTCGGGCGAAACCATCACGCGACGAACTTGATCCCAATCGTCGGGCGTGAACACGAGCTGATTGGTTTCCAAAGTCACACCTGGATTGCTTCCGCCGGGCGCAATCACGTCCAGGTTGAGGACGACATCGGAATCCGGACGGCGATTCAACGTCACTTCTACGACGTCGGGACCGATGGCACCTCCGACAACGGTCAACCCTTCTTGGCCCAACGCCCCCACGCCTGATTCAGGATTGCTGGGACGAACTCGGAACCCAATCACATCGGGTGAAATCCCGAACTGCAATCCTGCAACCGTTTGAAATTCGGTCACTTCGACGTACTGAGAATTGTTGCCCGTTGTGGGCCGAGTCAGAGCGACCGGTTTGATCGGTTGATTCACGCGGAAGGAATCAAAGACAAACCCGGTGTCGACATCCACCAAGATGGACGACACCAACTCAGTGTCATCCGCATCGAACATCGTCACGTAGGTGGCATCCGCTGGCAACGCGGCGGTCAAATCCGAACCAGCCAAACTCATCGTGAACGTGTCAACGCTTCGTGAGGAGAATGACAACGTCCGACCGTTGCCGAACATGTCGAACGCGAAGAACTCGTTGTCGGTGTCATCAAATCCGATTAGACGTCGGTTGACCGGATCAAACGTGATGTCAGCAACCGATGCCAATCCCGAACGACCTCCACCGATCAAGGTTGCCTTGGCCGTGTTCACATCCAAACTGGCGAGACGTCGCAGCGTGTTGTCGCCTCCACCTTTCACCAACGTGTAGACGCTGTCCGTCACCGCGTCGTAAGCCAACCCGCCCGTGATGTCGACGTTTGTGTTTCCCAGACGCGTGATCTCACCGTTGCTGGGATTGATTCGGAACACTTCGTTGGCGCGCGTATCAACCGCCAACAAGTCACCGTCACTGATTCGAGTGATTCCATCGAGTCGACTTGTGATGGGCTGGCCCAGCAACTCGATCACACGTTCGTTGTCGACTTCGTTTGTTCCAAACTGGAACGCTTGAGACGCACGGACGTTCACCCCAGACTCTTGCATCACGGTTTCTAACAAACCAAACGATGATTGCGGGGCAGTCTGCACGAACCCCTGGTCCGGCAGAACGCGAACGTTGTAGTCACCGGCGGGCAACTGCGAGAACGAGAAGATCCCTGCGGAGTCGGTCAGCACCGACTCTTCACCTTCGTCCATGTTTCCATTCACGTTCTCATCCAGGTACACACGAACGTCGGCGGCGGGATCTTCGGTGACCTGACGCGTGCCATCTTGATTGAGATCCAAGAACACTTCACCACTGATCGCGGCCAGCAAATGCCGGTTCTCGAGCGTCTCCATTCGACTGCGTCGCGGCCTTGCCAGTTTCCGTTTTCTCGATCGAACGCGAGCGTTTTTCGATTCGGTTCGGGACAGAGACGGTCGAGCGTTCCAAGAGGTGCGTTTCATGATGAGACCAGCCATTCGCGTGCGATAAATCCCCTAATCAAGGGATCAGATAATTGCTCTCAGAATAAATGTCAGCCCCCCGCCAAACAACATAGAACACCCCTTTAACCCAAAAGACCGGAACAATCGCTTCCTTTGAACACTCGGATTGAGCAATTTTGATCGAAATTGCGTTCGGATTGGTCGGTTTCTGGCAGTTATGCGTCACCGCTCCGCCAGACAAAAGCTGGTCCGACGACTTGGACGATGCGTAGAATCGCCCCGCATTCCTGATCGCTATTTCGGTTGGCTTGCGTTCGGGGCGCCCCCGTTCCTCATCGTTCCACTCCCGCGTCCGGACGTTCGCCAACGTGATCAATCTCCAACGTGACGAATGCAGCCGTGTGTCCGTTTCTGGCAACGACTTCCCGATCGCAAACGGAACCCCGATGAGTTTTTCCTTCAGCGCAACCATGCAGACCGCGACGTTGACGTTGCTGGCATTGTTGGCTGGAGTTCACCATAGCCCGCTGGCTTCGGCCCAAGACGGTGCACCGCGACAGGTTCTTCGAAAAGCGTCCCCCGATCGCGAAAACGTTGGCGTTGGATCTCGATTGGATGGACCTCGGTCCGGCGCGATTTTGCCCACGTCCGATCAAGTCGACGTGGCGCGAGATCGTTTGTTCGACGAGTTGGCCGAAGAGTTTGAACACTTCGACCGGTTAGGCAATTTGGTCCGCCGGGTCAGTCACTTGGTCAAACCAAGCGTGATCCACATCGAAGCCCACAAGACTCAGGGCAGCGGTGCAACAGCCGAGTCGTTTGACGAAGCCGGCAGCGGTGTCGTCCTCGACGTCGCGGGTGATTCGTGGGTGCTGACCAATCGTCACGTCATCAAGGGCGCCGCATCCAACCAGATTGTGATGCGCACCAGCGATGGCCGTCGTTGGGTCCCCGAAAAGATCTTGATGGATCCCAACACCGATGTTGCTGTCATGAAACTGTCGGCTTCGATCGCGGGAATCGCATCCGCCGAGCGTGACTCGATCCGGCGTGGAACCAATTCGTTTGCAAAGATGCCACCGGCGGCTCGGTTGGCCAACAGCGACGAAGTGCAAATCGGCGATTTCGTCATCGCGATCGGCAGTCCCTTCGGCCTCAGCCACTCGGTCACGTTTGGCATCTTGAGCGCCAAAGGCCGCCGTGATTTGTCACTGGGCGAAGAGCGAATTGACCTGCAAGATTTCTTTCAAACGGACGCGGCCATCAACCCGGGCAACAGCGGCGGTCCCCTGCTGAACCTCCGCGGGGAAGTCATCGCGCTCAACACCGCGATTGCCAGCAGCAGCGGCGGCAGCGAAGGAATCGGATTCGCAATTCCAATCAACATGGCCGCTCGTGTGGCCGAGGAATTGATCGTTCATGGTCGCCTGCGTCGTGGATACCTCGGCGTCACGCTGGATCCCAATTTTGCCGCCGCGGATCTGTCGCCCGCATCGGGAATCTACGCTTCGATGAAGATCACCCCCGATTTCGATTCGCGGCTCGGATCGCAAGAAGAAATCAAACTGGGCGGAGCTCGAGTGAAGGACATCCGTCCCGGATCGCCCGCCGAGCAAGCTCACCTGCAACGGGGCGACATCATCCTGCAGTTCGATTCCATCAATGTTGAAGACGACGATCACTTGGTCGCTTTGGCCGGCATGGCTCAACCCGATCAACGTCCAATCTCGATGGTCATTCTTCGCGACGGCAAACGCTATCGCACCGAAGTCACGTTGACGTTCCAACCCTGATCAGCAGGCTGACTGCGGCCTAGGTCGTGACCACGGACTTGGCTGACTTCCACATTTGATATCGTCGCCAGACTTCATCAAACAGAACGCTGGCGAGCAGTGCGCCGCCGATGATGACCATCTCCCACTGCTGCTCGATGCCCAGAACCACAATGGCTTTGTAAAGGCATCGCATCACCGCGGCACCCGCGATCACGCCGAGCACGGCACCTCGGCCGCCACGCAGCGAGCAACCGCCCAGCACCGCGGCCGCGATCGCGTACAACTCGTAGAAATTGCCACTTGATCCGGGCTGCACCGAGTTCCATTCCAGCAAGAACAGAATGCCCGCCAGCGCGGCCAACAACCCGCTGACCACGTAAGCCATCACGGTCAATCGATCCGTGCGAATGCCACTGAAGCGTGCCGCCTCTTCGTTTTCGCCCACAGCCAACAAATGGCGACCAGCGACGCTGTGTTCCAAGAACACCCAAGCCGCAAACGCGACGACGATCAGCAGCACCCCCGTGAAAGGAAAGGCGATCCAAGTCCATTCGGACCAAGACTCAGAAGCACCCGACAACCTCGCGACCAACGGGAGCGGGAATTCAAAAACGTTCCCCGTCACAGTCGCTTTGAAGTCAGCCAACGCGCTGCCCAATCCGACTTGATCATCGCCGGTCCAAACGCGAGCCAGACCGCGATAAACAAGCAGCCCACAAAGCGTCACGACGAACGGTTGCAGATGAGCCCGAGTGACTAGCAAACCGTGCAGAGCTCCGATGAACGCGCCGGCCAGCAACACCAGTCCACAAGCGAGCAACGGATTGGTGTAGCGAATGCGTTCCATCGAAACCGCAGTGCCTGACTGCAAAGAGCGTGCTGGGTTTTCAGTCGTCAACCAAACGTTGCCTTCTTCTTCCACTTGGCCGGTCAAGTAAACCTTTGATTCGCTGAACGCACCGGCGTACACCATCCGATCACCGGCACGAACAGGGTCAATCGCCGTATCCAAGCGAAGGCGTGTTTCACCATCTTCGAGTCGCTCAATCGCCTCGATGCTTCCGATGGAATCGTATCGTTCGTAACGCACATCGATGACCTGGACCATCATCACACCGCACAGTGCGATCAGCGATCCGATCGACAGATCAATCCCACCGGTGATGATCACCATCGCCACGCCGATTGAAATCAATCCGTACAAACTGGTGTCACGGATCAGCGTCTTCAAATTCGCGGCGGCGACAAAATTGCCTTCCAACCAAGTCGCGATGACCACAATCGCGATCAGCAACGCGAAAATGCCAAAATTCTTGCCACGCATTCTTTATCAACCTTGGGCTGGTTCGCCCTTTGCCACCGCGAGACGCATGATCGCCTCTTCGGTCAATTCCGATCTTGTCAATTCGCCCGCGACACAACCATCGGAAATGACAATCACCCGGTCGGCGATTGCAAAGACTTCTTCCATTTCACTGCTGACCACCAAAACACCCATGCCTTGACTGGCCAACTGATCGATCACTTCGTAGATCTCAGATTTTGCGCCAATGTCGACGCCTCGTGTTGGCTCATCGAGCATCAAGACCTTCACATCGCCCGCCAACCACTTCGCTAACGCCACCTTTTGCTGGTTTCCACCGGACAAAGAAGCAATTTCAATTTCTTGCGAAGCAGTCTTCACTCGCAGCCGATCAATCAGTTCCGCGGCGGTCGCTCGCTCCGTTTTTTGGTTGCGAAACACGCCTTCCTGGGTCATCGAGACAATCGTCGCGTTGTCGCGAACGCTCGATTGAATCAGCAACCCGGTCCGCTTTCGATCCTCCGGAACCAATGCCAACCCAGCCGCGATTGCATCATCGACGCCGCCGTTCAACGGCTTCGAATCAATTGTGATCTCGCCGCCAAACCGCTCGCGAACACCAAAGATTGTCTCCACAATTTCGGTCCGTCCAGCTCCGACCAAACCCACCAAGGCAACCACTTCGCCGCCGAGCACCTGGAGATCGACCGGTGGCGCCGCACGAGAACCAACCTTCAATCCCGAGACCGTCAGCCGCGGTTCGAGACACTCTTTCGCAGTCTCGTGAGATCGTCGCGTGAGATCGCGTCCCACCATCGCACGAACCATCGTGTCGTGGGTGATATTGCCCTTCTGCAGCGTTTCGACGTGTTCGCCATCACGCAGCACTTCCACCCGATCCGCTAAACGAATGATCTCGTGCAAACGGTGCGAGATGTACAGAATCGCGACGCCGTCTTCGCGAAGCGTTTCGATCAAATCAAACAACCGCAACGACTCTTCTTCGCTGAGGCTGCTGGTGGGTTCGTCCATGATGACAACGCGAGCGTCGGTCGACAAAGCACGCGCGATCTCAATCAACTGCTTCGATGCAATGGGAAGCGGTCCCACGGGAGCATCCGGGGACACGGACAACCCCACGCGATCGAGCCACACGGACGCGGTCCGTCGTAGCTCCGCCCGGTCAAGCAAACCATAGCGTGAGGGCTCGCGGCCGAGAAACAGATTCTCGGCCACACTGAGATTGTCATGCAGGTTGAGTTCTTGATGTATCAACGCAATGCCAGCGTCAATCGCATCACGAGGACCTGACCAAACGAGTGTCTGACCGTCCAGTTCAATCTGCCCTTGGTCCGGCGAGACGATCCCCGCCAGCACCTTCATCAGGGTACTTTTGCCGGCTCCGTTTTCACCAATGACCGCAATGGCTTGGCCACCTTCCACTTCCATCGAAACATTCGACAAAGCTTGGGTGGAGCCAAACCGTTTGCTGATTCCCGACAACCGTAAACGAGACGGTTGATCAGGACTGTCCGCCTGTGGCGAGATCACTCACCATCTTCCGTCGAGTCTTCGTCTTCTTCCGACTCTTCGACGGTCGCGACTGAACCCGAGAGTTCTTCGAGCTCTTCAAGCATGCTCTCCATGCGTTCTTTCTGACGGCCTTCCGATTTCTCGATGGCCTTTTTCTGTGCCTCCATCGCTGCGTCGAATCGCTCCAACGAAGCGTTCAATTGAGCGACCAACACGTGCATCAAAGGTTGAATTTGTGGGTCCGCACCTTCGATTTCAGCGTTGAGTGCCACCAAGGTTTCGTCGGCCAATTTGCCCACTTCGGCACCTTGTTGGATCGACGACATCAATCCGTAAGAGAACTGAGCCATCGCCTGCGGGTTGCCCTTCGCTTCTTTCAGTTGCCCACGGAAATACTCGACCACGTCTTCGGAAAGATCGCCTGAGTCCAGACGCAAACCGTATTTGAACTGCGTCAGTTGCTCACGAACCGACTCGCCCATTTCATCGTCGACGCCTTCGAACTCTTCCAAAACTTTGTCGATGACTTTGATCGCATCGTCGAAGTTGCCTTCGCCGGCCAAGCGATTGACTTTCTGCATCGATTCTTCCAATCGTTGCTGACGAGCCATTTGTTCTTTGAAAGCTTCGCGATCCCATGTGCCTTCGATGACTTGTTCCAATGGCTCGTCAAGGCTCATTGGGTGGCCGATCCATTCGATCAAACCCGACTTGCCGACCAAGAACGCGGCGGGAATGCCGTTCTGATTCGCGGCACGCATGTAGTCGTCGGTCGATGAACCGTCGGGGTCAACCGTCAACGTGTAAGCCGAGGTCAGCTCAGCGAACGTGACGCCTTCCTTGCCGGGATAGTCACGTTCAAGGATGCCTTCGACGGTTTCCAAGTCTTCGTCCGAGATGCTGACGATCTGAACACCTTTTTCGCGAAAGCGTTCTTGCAACTCGACCAGGTGAGGCATGCTTTGAATGCAAGGCCCACACCACGTCGCCCAGAACTCGACGACGTAGATCTTGCCTTCTTCGAACTCGGTAACGGGGCCGAACTTGCCAAGTTCTTCGTGGATGTAGTGTTCGATGTCGAGTGCGGGGGCTTTCGATCCAACGCCCAACGTCGGCTCAGCTTGAACCGCAACGCCTCCGGTCAGGAATGCAACTCCACAAGCGGCACCCAGGAGAGCCTTACGTGTCCAGGCGACGGGAAGCGAAAAAAAGCGACTCATTGAAAACTACTTTGCGTTTGTTTGGTAAAGAAGATAATCGACCGAGCGGAGCTCGATACCAGGTCTGACAATGTCCATTTGGCGAGAACACTCGCCCCGTCTCAGGTCAAAACGGCTGTTCAATCAAAAGCAGCCTCAACGGCCGCGCGCGAGATCGTTGCGATTAGGATCTTCCCGCGGAACGCGACACGCATACTGTAGTGGACCAAACCCCAAAAGGTTCAGCACTGCAATCGTCGTTCCCCCAAGGGTACCAATCCGCTTTTTGCGAGTCGAGAGAACCCTATCGGCCCACGCGGGGTGTTTTGATTGTATTGTCAGAGGGGTTCATTCATAATGCGTCTGCGGGTCCCCGATCCGCCGTCGCCTCCGCACGACGTCCCCCAACGCCCCATTCTTCTCTATCAAGAGCGCATTTGTGCTGCTTACACCCCCACATGGAACGTTGAGATCGGCCTGTCGATCAGGCGTCCGACTCCGGGCGTCTCGTATCGCCGTTGCATCGTTGTCGCTGGCAATTTTTTCTTTGTCGCTCGCGGCTCAGACGCCCACGGTGATCCGAACCCCTGATGGCAAAACGATCACCACCAGCGGCCCCATGCCCGGCCCCGGTGGAGGTCCGCCGGGAGCCCCACCACCGGGCGCCCAGCCAGGCGGAAAGAATGGCGAGAAAAAAGATGGCAAGGACGGCGAAGGCAAACCGCCTGAATCAGCCGCCCCCAAAGTCATTCGCCGAGACAGCGCCGATGCCAAACCCTCGGACCCAAATGAACTGAAAGCAACCGTCGGCGACGATGGCAAAGTCGGCTTTCGGTTCCGCAATCAGGGTTGGGTCGATTTGGTGCGTTGGTTGTCGGACATCTCCGAACAACCGATCGACTGGCAAGAGTTGCCGGGAGACACCGTCAACTTGATCAGTCCCGATCGTTTGACCGTTTCCGAAACAGCCGACTTGATCAACCGTCACCTGCTCGCCCGCGGCTACACGATGCTCGACCTAGAAGGCGGCATTGCCATTGTCAAAACCGACGCCGTCAATCCAGGAATGGTTCGGCGAGTGGACGTCAGCGAACTGAACGAACTCGAAGACCACCGCTACGTTCGCACGATGCTCGACGCGGGTTGGCTTTCGGCGGAAAAGCTTTCCGAAGAACTCAAAGCCATGCTCAGCAGCGCGGGCAAAATGATCCCGTTGGCAACCACCAATCGCATTGAAGTGATGGACGTCGCAGTGAACCTGCGGCAAGTCGCTCACTTGCTCGCCGAAGAACGCGACGCGGCCAGCCGTGACGCGTTGGCGCCGGAGTTCCGCCTGCGTCATATCCCGGCCGAAGAAGCCAAGAGCATGCTCGAACAATTTCTCGGCGTGGAAAAGAAAGAATCCGCTCCGATGTCACAGCAACAAATGCAAATGATGCAGCGAATGCAGCAGATGCAACAACAGCAAGGCAAAAAGGGCGGCGAAGCAAAAGGTGATATGGAAATTTCCATCGTTGCCAACACGCGTCAAAACTCCGTGCTCGTTCGCGCACCGCTCGACCGAGTCGCCATCGCCGCGGAATTCATCAAACGCATCGACGTCCCCGGTGGATCGCTCCGCAGCCTCACCGATGCGACCTCACGAGTCGATGTGTTTCGGTTGGTTTCACTGGATCCGGAAAAGCTGATCGAGATCGCTCAGGAAATGAACGTGCTCGAACCCACCACACGAATTCGAGTGGACAAGGACAACGCGGCGGTCATTGTTTCCGGATCGGCCGCGGATCGCTTCATCATCAAATCACTGATTGAAAGACTCGATGGCGGCAAACGTCGCTTGGAAGTCCTGCAGTTGCGCCGGCTCGGTGCAGCCGAAGTCGCGGAGTCGATCTCATTCCTGATGGGACAAGAACCCGAGGAAGACGACAACAACTCTCGTTCGCGATACAGCTACTACGGATGGGGCGGCAACGACGACGATGACAAGAAAGACAAAGACAAATTTCGCGTGACCGCGAACGTCGCCTATCGACAAGTCTTGTTGTGGGCGAATGACAACGAAATGGAAGAGGTCCGATCGTTGCTGATCAAACTGGGTGAGTTGCCACCTCCCGGCGGAAGCGAACGAACGATGCGAATCATCGAGGCTTCGGCAACTCCCGAAACGCTGGAGTACCTTCAGCGTTTGCAACGACGCTGGCAACAGCTTTCTGGTACCGAATTAGTGCTGCCGGATGCGGACGAATTCAAAGACCCGATCGATGCGATTGGCGAAGAACGCGAAGAAGAAGACGCGAAGACCGAGGACGAAGATTCAATGGAAGAAACCGAGGAGGCTCCAGCGGTCATCCTGCCACCGGAAACCGAACTCACGGGTGCCGACCGATCGGGCGAGCAATTCACTTGGGTCAACGCTTTCTCCGATGACAACGCGGCGGCTGACTTGCCTAACCAGGAATCAACGTCCACAACCGACCGCTCGACGGCAACGGCAACGAGTGTTTCATCTGCGTCGGCGTCATCCAAACCGAAGATCGAAATCAAGTTGGACGCGGCGGGCAATTTGGTTCTCCGCAGCGACGACACCGACGCGTTGGATCAATTGGAGGACTTGATGCTTCAGGTATCACCACCACGGCGTCCTTATCATGTCTTTCGCATCCGCTATGCATCTGTTTCCTACATCGCGATTGATCTCGAAGATTACTTCGAGGAGGACGAAGAGGACGAGGACGATGATGAAGATCGCTTCTACCGCTACATCTTCGGCAGCGGAGATTCGGAAGACAAAGGCCCGAAAGGCCTGGATGCCGCGGGCAAGTTAAAATTCCTTCCCAACTCTGATACTGGCACCCTGATCGTCAGTGGTGCGACGGGCCAACAACTGCAAACCATCGAAGAGCTCATCCGTTTGTGGGATGTTCCCGAAACAGTCAATCCGCGAAAGGTCCGCTACACCAAACTGATTCATATCCAATACGGCAATGCTGCGAAAATTGCTGACACGGTCAAAGACGCGTACCGCGATTTGCTCAGCAGCAATGACAAAGCGTTCCAAGGCGGCGGAGGTCGCGGTGGCCAACGTGGGGGGGCAAAGGAGGCCAGCAATCGTGAAAGCGGCGCCGGATTGGAAGACAGCGAAAGCGGAAAAGATGGTGGCGGACAAGATTTCTCCTTCAACGGCAAGCTTTCCATGGGTGTCGACGAAGTCGGCAACACGTTGTTAATCAGTGCCGAAGGAGAGTCGCTGCTTGACTTGATCGCTGAGATGGTCGACAAGTTGGACGTTGCCGCGAAACCGGGAGGCGATGTTGAGATCATCAATCTCAGCGGAGGTGTCTCGGCCGAAGCTGTCCAGCGAGCCCTCGCAGCTTTGGGAGTTGAATCCGATGCGCGTCCTTCACGGGATCGCAATTCAAATTCAGATGATCGTCGGCGCGACAACAATGAATCCCAGCGTCGCCGTCCCTCACGCGATTAATGAAAACCAGCGCCACCCAACGATTCTCTCGACAGGTCATCGCACGTGCTCATTGGATCGTTTTGGGTTGGGTCGTTTTTGCAGTCCTCTGCAAAGCGTTTTCGCCTTCTTGGAAACAAGTCGCCCTCGACGGCGACTTTGAATACCTTCCCGCGACCCAAACCAGCGTCGCCGGCGGAAAACTGCTCGACGAAGCTTTCTTTGGCACGCGAGCCCGCAGCCAAATGGTCGTCACGCTTTCGCGTGCCGAGCAAGACCTGACGAAGACCGATCGTCTGGTTGGGCTGGACTTGATCCGCCGTCTCTATCACCGGCTCGGCGAAGTCGCGTGGCAGCGAGCAATGCAGCTTCGCGACAGCGATGAGAAAGACACTTCTGCTCGATGGTGGAACGTCGCGACGCAAGCGTTTGACCAAGCGATCGAAATTGATTCGCAGTTCTACGAAGCACTCGGTGACCGCGTTCCTGAAACCTCGCCCACTCCCTACGAACCTCGACTAGCAATCGCCTACTGGGACCGAGGCAACTTGCTTGGTTCGCAAACGGTGGATCGACCTTCCGTTGTGCCAGGACCGAGTCCAAAGAACAACGACGCGACTGAGAAGAGCCAACCGGACGAAAAACCGTCCGCCGTCTCCGAGACAACCGCACGCGTCGCCGAAGACCTGGAATCCGCTCTGGTCCTGGATTCGGACCTGCCGATGTCCGTGCTGCCGATCTCCAAGCGACCGCTCAAGGATTGGGAACCGCTGCTGGACATCTACAGCTGGGAAGACCGCACGCTGGGTTCGCAGCTCAAAACCCCGCGAGCCCGATTGGCGGTGCTGACCCTATCGAGTGAACTGGCCGCGACCGGCAACATCGAACTGCTGGAACAACTGCAGGAGATCGTCGATCAAACGGTCGCCTACAGCCATGTTTACTTGACCGAAGAAGAACGAGCAAAATCCGGATCGCCCGAACTGCTGGTCACCGGTTCTGCCGCGATCGGCGGCCAAACTCTTTCCGCCGCACGTTCAGCCATTCAGTACACCGAGTGGTTCACGGTGGTGATGATCCTCTTGCTGCTGGCGATCGTTTACCGTGCCCCGTTGTTGGTCGCTGTGCCGCTGTTTTCGATCGCGGTCGCGGTGATGGTTTCCACCGCCGCGGTCACGTTTCTCACCCAAGCGTCGCAATCCGGTCTGGTGCCTGGACTGGACGTTCAGATCTACACAACCAGCCGAATCTTTGTGGTCGTGATTCTGTTTGGAGCCGGCACCGACTACTGCCTGTTCTTGATCGCTCGTTTGCGAGAAGAGGCCGCTCAATCGCCATGGCCCGTCGCCTGCCGCAAAGCACTCACGCAGGTCAGCGGCGCGCTGATCGGCAGCGCCATGACAACAATCGTTGGCTTGGGCATGCTGTGGTTTGCCGACTTTGGAAAGTTTCATCACACCGGCCCGATCATCGCGGTCTGCCTGTCGATTGGATTGCTGGTTTGCATGACGTTGACTCCCGCGTGCTTGAGCTTGCTGGGACCAAAAGTCTTTTGGCCAACCTCGGCCGGCCAGGTCAGTCGCGAACCACGAATCCAGTTGATCAGTAATCGCAGCGTCAACGACAAAGACGGCTCGCCCGGCGACTGGCTGTGGAACTGGATGGCGATCCAGCTCACACGTCGCCCAATGATGACACTGCTGATCGGGCTAGCACTGTTGCTGCCACCGGCCTGGGTCGGCTTTCAAAACGAGCGCACCGTCACCTACGACATCAGCGGTCAGTTGTCTGCTTCGGCGAGCACGCGACAAGGCATGCGTGTGCTCGATCGTGAGTTTGGCATCGGTCAGCTCGCACCGATCTCCGTGTTGATGTTGTCCGAACAACCAATGCAGGAAGCGCAGCAAAAAGAGACGCTGCAAACCATCACCCAGGCTCTCTATCAAACCGAAGGAGTCACCGCCGTTCGGCATCGCAATGATCCGCTGGGTGACTTCCCTCCCGATCGCGAAATGAGTTTGCTCAGCAGTGAAGCGTGGCGTCGCCGGGCACTACAGAATCATCGTTTGACTCAGCTTCACTTTGTGTCGTCGATGCCGCAGTATGCCAATCGACTGATTCGAATGGACGTGATCATCGAGGAAGATCCGTTCAGCGAATCCGCTGGCAACAACTTGAAGCAGATCGAAGAAACCATCGCGGAACAAACCGCCGCCCTCGGACAAGCGGGGCTCAACATCGACGCGTACTACGCCGGCACGACACCGTCCATTGTCGACCTTCGCGAAGTCACACTGTCGGACACGTTCCGAATCAAGCTCGCCGTGATCGCCGCCGTTTTCGCGGTGCTGGTCTTGGTGATTCGCCGAGTTGCATTGTCGATCTATTTGATTGCAACGGTCTTGCTCAGCTACTACACGACGCTCGGGCTGACGTACCTGTTCTTTCGTTTTTGGCACGGACCGACGTTCCCCGGCCTGGACTGGAAGTTGCCCATCTTTTTGTTCGTGATCTTGGTGGCCGTGGGACAGGACTACAACGTCTACTTGGTCACACGAATTCTCGAAGAGAAACGCAAAC
Source organism: Rhodopirellula bahusiensis (assembly GCF_002727185.1). NCBI lineage: Bacteria > Pseudomonadati > Planctomycetota > Planctomycetia > Pirellulales > Pirellulaceae > Rhodopirellula > Rhodopirellula bahusiensis. Next base: position 253,194 of record NZ_NIZW01000003.1, on the reverse strand, counting down.
TCGGTTCGCTCGCCGCGGTCCGCCGCGCGGTGGCTCGAACCGGTGGCATCATCACTGCCTGCGGCTTGGTCATGGCCGCCACCTTCATCAGCATGACCGCGTCGTCCTGGTGGCCCTGGATCACCCAAAGCTTCGCGTTCCTGACCAGTGACGACGCCGCATCGCTCGGCGACCAAATTGCCAAGCAGCCGACCACGCTCCGGGGGATCACGGAACTCGGGTTCGCACTCGGTCTCGGCGTTCTTCTGGACACGCTTTATGTTCGAACGGTGCTCGTCCCCAGCTTTGTGGTGCTTCACGACAGATGGCGAAAATCGTCGTCTTCCCAGCGTTTTCAAAGGTCAAATGGGTCTTCCATCAATTGAAAATGGCTCGGCTTCCGAGAAACCGCCCCGGGGCGTTATCCTGGAGCGATGATTGCGCCATGGGGACAAACTTTTCTGACCAATATCAACTGGCTGTGGGTCGCCGGAGCGGCGGTTGCCGCTTGGATCGTCGTGGGTGCCATGAACCGACGACAAGCCCACCTGACGGGGCTCCTGCGGGACCACGTTAACCGCACTCAAGAGGCCCAAAAGGCCGCTCTCGAAGCCAGCAAAAAACTTACCGAAGACGAACCGGAGTGATCTCCATGACTAAAACTGTTTACATCAAGACCGTCGGCTGCCAGATGAATGTTCTGGACAGCGAAATGGTGATCGCCGACCTGAAACGTCACGGCTACACCGTTGTCGACACACCCGGCGAAGCCGACCTGCTGCTCTACAACACATGCAGCATTCGCGAGCAAGCTGAAGAGAAGACGTACAGCGCTCTCGGGAAGCTCAAAGAAACCAAAGCTCGCCACCCCGAAAAAACCATTGGCGTGATGGGATGCATGGCTCAGAAAGACCAAGAAACGATCTTTCGACGTGCCCCCTTCGTCGACATGGTCGTCGGCCCCGGACAACTGCACGCGATTCCCGACATGCTGACGAAAGTCACCAGCGGCGAAGGACGGCAAATGGCCGTTTCGCTGGGTCGCAAAGATGGCAAGCAAACCGTCGTCGCCCGCAGCCACGAAACGTTCGATCCGTTGCGGGATCCGACCATGCGTCCGACTCCCTTCCAAGCCTACCTGCGGATCCAAATCGGCTGCGACAAGTTCTGCACTTACTGCGTCGTGCCCAACACTCGCGGTCCCGAACAAGGCCGATCGCCCGAAGAGATTGTTTCCGAAGCTCGCGTGCTCGCTGAACAAGGCGCTCTTGAAATCACGCTGCTCGGACAAACCGTCAACAGCTATCGCCACCGCGGACCAGACGGCGAAACCGACATGGCTGGACTGCTGGAACGTCTGCACGACATCGATGGCTTGAAACGCATCAAGTTTGTGACGAACTACCCCAAGGACATGACGGCCCGATTGCTAGAAACCATTCGCGATCTGCCCAAGGTGTCGCCTTACCTACACGTGCCCGCCCAAAGTGGCAGCGACGCGGTTCTCAAACGCATGAAACGCGGCTACACGATCGCCGACTACATGGAGATGTTCGAACGCATCGAAACGATCCTGCCCGAAGCCTCGGTCAGCAGTGACTTCATCGTCGGCTTCTGCGGAGAAACGGACGAGGACTTCCAAAAGTCGGTGAAACTGATCGAACGCTGCCGATTCAAGAACAGCTTCATCTTCCAGTACAGCGTTCGCGAAGGCACCAAAGCCGCCGCCAACCTGATCGATGATGTGCCACGCGAAGTCAAAGCGGCTCGCAACAACGAACTGCTGGCGGTCCAAGATCGAATCTCGAAAGAGGACAACCAAAAACTGATTGGCGGCACCGTCGAGGTGTTGGTCGAGGGACCAAGCAAGAAAGCCGACAAATCCGATCCGGAAGCTCCCGTCGTTCAAATGACCGGACGAACCATCTGCGACCGGATCGTGGTGTTCGATGGCAACCGACGCCAAGCCGGCCAATTGATGGACATTCAAATCGATGACGTCAGCAGCCACACGCTGATCGGCCGCGTCAAAACAGTGGAAGTTGTCTCGCTCGGAATGCCGGGTTAGCTCCCAACTCCCCAACTCCCCAACTCCCCAACTCCCCAACTCCCCAACTCCCCAACTCCTCAACTCCTCCTCAGCCCTCAGCGATTCCCTTGCTCAGCACTCAATCTCCCCCGATTCAAACTCGAACGCTCGACAACGGACTGACCGTCGTCGTGCAACCGATGCCTTGGCTGCGAACCGCCGCGTACACGCTGTGGTTGCCTGCCGGGATCACAACCGAGTTGCATGGCTTGAGCGAAGAACAACTGGCCGACACGGAGTTCTTGGCTCGTCGCGATGGCCTGGCTTCGCTGACCTGCGAAATGGTCCAGCGTGGTGCCGGTGCCTACAACAGTCGCCAACTGGTTGCCGCCGAAGACAACCTGGGCATCGACAGCGGCAATTCGGCCGCGACAAGCGTCGCCGGTTACTCCGCACGCATGCCCGCGGAATCGTTGCTTCCCGCCATCGAACTGCTGGCCGATGTCGTTCGTCGACCACACTTGCCGGGCAACCAATTCGACGACGCCAAAATGATCCTGCGGCAAGAACTCGCCGCGTTCCAAGACGAACCGACTCAGCGTTTGATGCGGCGTCTTCGCGAGCGTCAATACGGACCTTCGCTGGGACGAGGTGGATATGCCAGCGAAGCAAGCCTGGAAGCGCTCAGCATGGACGACGTCCGCCAGTTCTACACCGATCAATATCATGCCGGTGGAAGCGTGCTGGCCGTCGCGGGCAACTTCGACGCCAATCAAATCTTTGACTCCATCGAGCAATCTTTTGGCGACTGGAAGTCAGGCAAACGCCCTCCCCTCCCCTCCCCTGCCCCGATCGATGGCAACGAACACATCGAGTTGCCCAGCAGCCAAACGCACATCGGATTTTCATTCGATTCGATTCCCTACGGCAGCGACGACTACTTCGTCATGCGAGCCGGAATCGGAATCCTCAGCGATGGCATGAGCAGTCGCCTCTTCGATCGCGTTCGCGAACAACGCGGACTGTGCTACAGCGTCTGGGCCAGCACACACACGATCGGCCAGAACGGTGCCGTGTTCGGTTACGCCGGCACCACGCCCGCACGAGCACAAGAAACGCTGGACGTCAGCCTTCGCGAAATCCAGAACCTAGCCGACGACCTCGAACAAGAAGAACTCTCACGTTGGAAAGTTCGCATCGAAAGCGGACTGATCATGGAACAAGAATCGGCCGGCTCACGAGCCAGCTCACTCGCATCCGACCAATATCAACTCGGACGCGTCATTCCAACCGAAGAACTCGAAGCCAAAATCGAAGCCATCACCCTCGACCAAGTCGCATCCTATTTTCGCCAACACGGCCCGCGGCAATTCCGAATCGTGACCGTCGGACCGGAAGCCCTTCAAGGAGGCGAAACGCTCGCATGAACGAACTCAAATCAACGACCCTGGCCAATGGGTTGCGAATCGTTGCCGACATCGACCTGCGTGGTTACTCCGCCGCGGTCGGTTACTTCGTGCGTGCCGGTGCTCGTGACGAAACCGACATCGAATCGGGACTCAGCCACTTCCTCGAACACATGATGTTCAAAGGAACCGCTCGTCGATCGGCCGCCGACGTGAATCGCGAACTGGACGAACTCGGCGGTCAATCCAACGCCTACACGTCCGAGGAACAAACGGTTTACTATTCGTCCGTGCTGCCCAAGTACCAAGACCGAATGGTCGACTTGCTGACCGACATGCTCAGCCCGTCGCTCGACGCCGACGATTTCGCGACCGAGCGAAACGTGATCCTGGAAGAAATCGCCAAGTACGAAGACCAGCCTCCGTTTGGCGCCTTCGAACGGGTGATGGAATGTGCCTACGGACCTCGCGGGTTGGGACGGCGCGTGCTTGGCACGACTCACTCGATCGAATCGATGCAAGTCGAATCGATGCGAGCCTATTTCAATCGCCGTTATCGGCCCGAGAACATCGTCCTGGCCGCCAGCGGCAACGTCGACTTTGATGGCTTGGTCGCTCAAGCCGAAAAGATGACGCAGCATTGGCTCGACCGCCCTGCCCCGTCGGATCTGGCCGGTGATGACCTCAGCACCACCCCCGAAGGCATCGAACTGACACAGCACTTGAGTGTCCCCGATGCAGCGCAAAGCTACCGCGTGACTCTTGGCGACGGCCCGTCCATGCAGTCACCGCTTCGCTACGCAATGCGGTTGCTGGCGTCCATCGTCGGCGATGATGGCGGCAGTCGGCTGTTCTGGGACTTGATCGACACCGGCCGTGCCGAAGTCGCCACGCTTTGGCCGCAAGAGTTCACCGACACCGGTGCCCTGTTCACCTACTTGGTCTGCGCCGCCGATGACATGGATTCCAACGCTCGCTTGATGAACGAAGTCTTTGGCCGAGTCGCCCGTGATGGCGTCGAACAATCCGAGCTGGATCAAATCATCAACAAGACGGTCGCCGGCTGCATCATGCAATCCGAACGCCCATCAAACCGCTTGTTCGGATTGGGCAGTCGCTGGTTGTGCTGTGGTGACCACCTGTCGCTCGATGAGTTGCTGGACGCCTACCGTGGTGTGACAATTGAAAGCGTTGCCGAAGCCGCCCGAACCTACTTGGGCCAATCAGCAACCGAAGTCGTTGCCTCCTCCGCTGAACCGCAATCCAATTTGGTTGGTTGATTAAAAGATGAGCGACACGGTCCCCGAGCTGCTACGCCTGAACGATCGCGTCACACTGCTGCCCATCATCCACGGCAGTGGACAGTTCGCCTGGCTGACCCGTCGGTTCATGCTCGAACACAACTTCGATTGCCTGGCCGTTCCGCTGCCGCCGTCCTTCCAACAACCGGTCGAAGAAGCGGTCTTGGAACTCCCGCGTCCTTCGATCGTGTTGCAACACCCCGCATCACAATCGACGTTCGAACCCCCGCTGCCCTTCAACCCTGAATTGTCGGCGGAAGAATATGGCGAGTCAGCCGACGAAGACGCTGATCCCCTGCCAAGCAGCTACGTGCCGATCGATCCATGCCAAAGCGTGATCATGGCGATCCGCGCCGCAATGGGCGAACACATCCCGCGGCACTTCATTGATCTGGAAACGAACCACTTCCAGCCTTTCTCGACCGTCATGCCCGACGCCCATGCGGTCCGACACGTTGCGATTGAAAAGTTCGCCGCCGCGATCCTCCCCAGCATTCCACCACCGAGCGATGAGCTGACTCGCGACCGAATGCATTACATGGCCGCCCAGCTCACCGAATTGGAAAAGAGCTACCAGCGGATTCTGCTGGTCACCAGCATCCTGCACTGGCCATGGATTCGCGATGCCCACCGACTCCTGCGAACCGACCAGGGCCGATCGGTTGACGACCTTGAAAACGAAGAGGTTTCCACACCGACTCGGCACAAAATCAATTCGAAAACGCTGCTGTTCTTGTTCGGCGAGTTGCCTTTCATCACGTCGCTCCACGAACGTGCGCGAGCCGAACTGGAAGACGACGAAAATTTGCAGATCGACGGCGTCAAAGAACTGTTGATCGCCGGCCGACAAAGCTACCTCGACGACCTGGGCAACCGAGCCCGCAAAATCACGCCGTTGCTGCTTTCGAAGTGCTTGCAATACATCCGCAATTTGTCATTGATCAACCGCCGGATGACACCGGACATGGTCACGATCATCACCGCCTGCAAACAAGTCCTCGGCGACCAATTCGCATTGCACGTCGCCGAAGTCGCGACCAAGTACGCCTACGCGGACGACCCGGGTGCCAACTCCGACCAATGGATCCCTGAATCCGATCAACCGATCACGCTGGGAATCGATCAAGCTCGCTTGCCCAATCAAGATGTCGTGTCGCTGGTCAATCGTTTGCCAGGACCACCAATCTCGTGGCAAACGATCCAGCTCCAACGACGGCCCAACGACAAAGAACGCCATGAATGGCAGCACAATTGGAACCCCTATTCCCAGTGCAGCTACCCGCCCGAAGACGAACGCATTGAACTGCTGAGAAACCGAGTCAGCGAACGCGCCCAGGCGATCATGGGTCAAGACTTGGCTCGCACCGAAAAGTTCACCACCAGCGTCAAAGACGGAATCGACATCCGGGACACGATTCGACATTGGTACGAAAAAGAGATCTACGTCAAAGTCATGCCACCCAGTCGCGGGCAACTCGATGCCTGCCTGATGCTGTTTGACTCCCCTGCCGACCCACGAGATTACCCCTGGCGCACGACCTGGTTCGCCGAGCACGAATGGGAATCCACCCTCGCGTTCTTCGCCAGTGACTTCCAACAAGAGATGGTCGGCCCAGGCATTGGGCTGGGGATCTATGGCGGTGCGATGTTCTTGTATCCGCCCGTACCGATTCGCGACATCTGGCGTGACCGTCGCTTGAATTTCACCGCGACGCTGGAAGAACGATTGATTGCCGCTGCCTGCATGCACTCACGCAGCAAACACGTCGCGATCATGAGCCCCCTGCCGCCCGGCGGCGGTTGGAAACGTTTGGCCCGCCGGTTCAAGAAACACTTGGTTCACGTGCCGATGTCCTCCTTCAGCGACCAAGAGATCCAACAACTCCGCATGGTCCACGTCCTCAACGGCGGCGAAGTCCGAAGCTACGCCGCCGACTTCATCCGAAAAGCCTAACTGCTCTTCCCGACAAAGTCTCAGCAAAGCGATACGTTGTCACCATCGGCACGAACCAGTGAATGCGGGACAACATCGCTGAATTGGTTGGGCCAGTCCCAACGGGATGACACGTCGTTGCCACGGGCGTGAGCCCGGGGAGCAGCAGCAACTCACAACAAGAAAGCCCTGAAGGGGCGGCAGGCGCTCGGACTCGCGCCCGCGAAAAGGGGACGGGGGTCTTTTCTGGTAACCTGTCATCGAACCAACGACTCCAAGATCACTTTTTCTCTACAGGTGTGAGTGATGCCTCGACAAAAACGTCTGGATGTGGCCGGCGGGATCTACCATGCGTTGAATCGCGGGAATGCTAAGCAAAAGATTTTCCACAAGCCGGAAGACTACGCGGCCTTCGAGCGTGTGCTGGGTCAGGGACTGGAACGCTACGAAGTGCAAATCTACTCCTACGTCTTGATGCCAAACCACTGGCATCTCGTGCTTCGCCCCGACCGCGATGGGCAAATGGGAAAGATGCTGCGTTGGGTCACCGCCACGCACACCCAACGCTATCACGCTCACTATCACACCGCAGGCGAAGGACATCTGTACCAGTCGCGTTTCAAGAGCTTTCCCATCAAAGACGATGAACACTTCCTGACAGTGTGCCGATATGTGGAACGCAATCCAGTGCGAGCAAATTTGGTCAAACGAGCCGAGTTGTGGCAACACGGTTCATTCCACCGTTGGGCAAACCATTCCGACCGAGATCCAAAACTCTTGTCGACCTGGCCAATCCGTCGCACGGCAAACTGGAGCAAGCGGGTCAATCAAGCACTCAGCGAAAAGGAGATCGGGATGATTCGAACGAGCGTCCAGCGAGGCCGCCCTTTCGGCGACATCGACTGGGTCGAAAAACTCGCTGACAAACACGACCTGTGGTCAACGCTCCGATCACGAGGAAGGCCCAAGTCGACCAAACGCCCCTAATTGACCCCCGTCCCCTTTTCGTGTGCTTGCGAATACAGCCATGACAGTGCTTTTCCTCGTCCTCGTTTTCTTTACGTGTAACGTTTACTTCACCTCGCTTCGACTGCGTCGCAATGCGGGCATTTCGCAATTGATCATTGAATGACAGATGTCCGCAACGTCGAGTTCTTGGATTTGCAACTCCACAATTTTCGTGAGTTTCGCTGGATCGTTGATACACCTGATCATTTTTTCCCGAAATTCATTCTTGCCACCAAAGGTCTGGAATATAGATTCGTTTTCCTCTCGGAGTGTCCGCTCAAGTTCGGCCTCAGCTGCTTCACTCTGGTCGCAAAGAACCAATAGCCCAATGACGTCTGATGAGAGGATCGCTCTTTGACGGCTTCCAAGCGGCGTTGTCATATGCAGGTGATAAGCCTCGACAACTGCTCCAAGTTCGATTGGGCTATCATCCAAAGGAAGTGGCGATTGCGCATGCAATCTACGAGCTGCGTCTTCAAATTTCTCCCGATGGTATTTCACCTCAACGTAATCTGGGCCGCCTGCTGCACTCCTAAGTTGAGAGCAAAGCGTCAGTGACACGACGGGAAATTCCTTTCCAAGAAAGTGACAATGAAAACACGGTTTGTACCTGTCACCACCGGAGTCACGATCTAAACAGACTCCCACCAACAACGGCCCAGCTCGTCGGAGGAGGTGCCGCGGCTTGTAAATCGACAACTTTGGTAGCAGGCTATGCCAATCGTTAGTTATCAACTTTTCAACTTTTGCAGTGAGTTTCATTTGTAAAGAGGGATAACAGAATTGATCCCCGGCCCATGCTGAAAGATGCGATTAATTTGACTCTGGGACATTGGCGTCACGCCAAATTTGTAGTCCCAAACGTCGCCAGTAAGAGTGTCAAGAACATCCAGTCGCGTGCTGCCTTTCGGGGCCCCGCAAAGGGGACGGGGGTCTTTTCAGCATAGACCGAGATGCAAAACTCTTGTCGACCTGGCCAATCCGTGGCACGGCAAGCTGAAGTAAGCGGGTCAATCAAGCACTCAGCGACAAGGAGATCGGGATGATTCGAACGAGCGTCCAGCGAGGCCGCCCCTTCGCGACATCGAATGGGTCGAAAAACTCGCTGACAAACACGACCTGTGGTCAACACTCCGATCACGAGGAAGGCCCAAGTCGACCAAACGCACCTAATTGACCCCCGTCCCCTTTTCGTGTGGTTCGACCAAACGCACTTAATTGCCCGCCGGCTTCTTTTCTTCGCCAGAGTTGACATATTTGACCTCATTGATGCGGTCCAATACGTAGGCGTTGAGAGGAATCGACTCTTCAACAATGCCGTCGTCAGCCGCGGGTGCTTGCGAGATACTGAGCAACTTCACTGTTGTGACGCTCGTTCCTGTGCTAATCACCGTCGATGTTGGAAGCCGACCGACTTTATCAAACAACTCATGCGACTTGAAGACAACGCTGTTGCGACCCGAGGATTCAACAGTGCAGAGGCTTCCGTTCGAGAACGAGTATTCCCCCTGGAAATACGCAAGCAGATCGCCAGTCTTGGTGTCGAATGCGACATACGTGAACGGTGTCCCACAAAAAAACACAGTCTTCCCATTGAAATCAGCGGTCTCTTCCCATATTCCCGAAGCGTCTGCAATTTCTGCAATCGGTTCTACCATGCCACAGATGCCGTAAACTGACTGAAACCTGTCGGGATAGTACTGGAGCAATGGGTCATCCGTCCGTATAGCCTCCTGATACCCTTGAAAAGCAGTTATATCTGCACGCCAAATCACGGAAGGAATCCCAATAGGCTCATTGCAGCGATAGCCTTCACGTTGGAACCTCATCAACCTCTCCCCGTCCGTAGCCATGGTTCCATATAGAGCAGGCTCATCATTGACATACTTTGTTATTGCAAGAGAGCAGTTTTTTCCATCGTGAAAGGCCTGAAGATGCGTGATAGATGGAAACTCGCTGTAAGTGACTTTGAACTTGTAGCTTGCTGGCTGAGCGACCTCTCCTCTTTTGGAATGTTCCTCGACCACCTCCGCCCATTTCAAAGGGACGTCTTGCAAGGAAAGATAGAGAGATTGGATACAACCATAATCTTCCGCGTCTAGCTCGGACGAAGTTTCGCTCAAAAAACTGGCGAACTCGTGCAACGAAAACAGCCTTCCAAACTTCTCGGATTCAGTTGCCAACCTCGCCCAGGCGGTCACTGCCGCTGGCGATACCAAGCCAATTTCCACGCGACGGTCGAGAAGAATTTTCGCACGCTCAAAACGCTCAGGTATTGAACGGTGTTCTTCAACGGCATAGGAATGATTGCCAACGGTCAACACTGCGAAGAACACGATGACGCATATACCGCAACTGAGTCGAAGCCGCCCATTGAAGCCAACGTTGACGCAGCGAACGCATTTCGCCCAAAGATGGTTTGGGAGATTCAAATTGCAGCAAAGCATTTTTTCTTGAGTCTCACAAAGGTGACGTAGGTCAATTTCATCAGTCTGTCACAGACCCAAACACGACGAGATCAACATGCCTTCAAGCGAGCGTCAGGTCACGGCCGAAGTTGCCTGAGTTTGATTGGGACCGTGCATGGCGGTCGCCGATCGCCAAAACTCACAGTGCCCCAGCGTTCATGACATCATGCGACTTCGGGAACGCAAACGGTTTTGATTGAACGCAAGCACGCAAGGAGCATCACTGTTAACGACCCTAGAGCGAAAGAACCTGGTTCATTGGCACGGCCACGAAGTGGATGCATCGAAGTCGTTTCCGCGGCAAGCTACAGAGACTCGAACGATCACACTACCCAAATCCCCATTGAACCAATCTTTTTCGCCGAACCTTCATCTCCGCAAAGCCGAACCTTTCATTTCGGTCAGACTTATCCTTCAGACTCGGCTGACACAGGTGACTCGACGCTTTCGAGTGGCATCACGATCTCTCTTGGCCAATGCAGGATGAACCTAGTGCCCTGCCCCAATTCAGATTGCAACTCGATCTTTCCACCGTAGGTTTCGACGGTCTTTTTAATGATCGACAATCCCATGCCACTCGAGTTTTTCCAGTCCGCATTGGGAGCAACGGTACGAAAGATTTCGAACACCTTCTTCTGAAAACGCGAGGCGATTCCCGGTCCGTCGTCTTCGACAATGAACTGAATCAACTCGCCGTGATCAACCGCCGAAACGCATACTCTCCCGTCTGCGCGGTCATGGTGTTTGATCGCGTTGTTGATCAAGTTCCGCAGACACGTTTCCAGTGGTGCTTTCAGAGTCAATAGCGTCGGCAGTTCCCCATCAATGCAAACTTGCATGGCATCTGGCTTTGCCAGCATCCCGAAGATCCTTGTTACCAGCTCATTTGTGTTGACCTGAGTCAATCGATCATGAACTCGCCCGGCGCGAGAATACTGAAGCAGATCATCCAGCAGTTGCTCCATCCGATCGATGCACTGCTTCAATGTCTTCAGGTGTTCTGCGCTCTCAACGGGTAACTGATCCCCGGTGTCCTCCGTCACCCAATCAGCCAGATGCTTGATGTTTCGAAGTGGGGACCGCAAGTCATGCGAAGCGACATAGGCAAACGCATCCAGATCCCGATTGCTTCGGCTCAATTCGGCGATTTGCTGTCGTATCAACGCATCAACGCGCCGCTGCTCGGTTACATCACGGACGATGATCGCCGCAAGTTGTTGTTCGCCATCATGCCAATAAGAGATCGAAATTCGCGCAGGAAAGGTCGCCCCGTCTTTTCGAATGCAAAGCAGTTCGTCGTCCGTGATCGATGACGAAGCGGACTCGTCGGTTCGAAGTGACCCTTCAAACAGACAACTCGCTGAGGTGCCAACCAACTCATTTTCAGAGAACCCAAAGGCATCCATCGTCGACGGATTCCCATAGACCACCTGGCGTGATTGATCCAACAACACGATCGGATCATGAGCGGTGTCGCAGACGGCTTGGAACTGTTTCTGGGCTTTGCGAAACTCGCTGGTCATCTGTTCGGCAATTCGTTCCGCTTGCCGCTGTTGACGCCCGATCGATCCAATCACCAAAAACAGCAACACATCCACCAGCAGCCCGATAAACGCGACTGCCAAGCTAATTGCCGATTCGCCACCACTGATAAAATCGGGCTGGGATTCAAAATGGATTGTCCAATCGCGTCCGCGAAGATGGAGCTGCTTCGTCAGCACAAAATCTGCATCGCCCTCGCTGGCCGGCCTCAACATCGGGAGGTGACTGCTGTAGAGCAAGTTGGCAGTCGACTCGCTCTCACCATCGTAGATCTTGAAATCGATGTCCGGCAAATTCGATTTCCGAATCCCGACCATCAAATCTCGAGTTCGAAAGGGCGCGTACACAAAGCCAACAACCGATGCCAATCGTTGATCTTTCCCCTCAACCGTTTCGCCGTTTTCAAAGACCGGCAAGTACAGCAAGAAACCTTGTTGGACATCGTCCTCGGTTTCCTGCACCAATTTGACAACGCCTGAAATGGTGGGTTCGCCCGATGCAACCGCCGCGTCCATTGCCGCTCGCCGAGTCGCCTCGGAGTACATATCGAATCCGAAGGCCCGCTGATTCCGCCAATCGAACGGTTCGAGATAAACGATCGCTGTGTAGACATCGCGTTCACCGGCGGGCCGGATGTCAAACTCGGGAAAACCCTCGGCGCGAACGGCTTCGACAAATGCATCTTTTTCATCCGCCTTCACAACCCGACTGAATCCAACTCCTTGAATACCAGGGTAGTACTCCTGGAAACGAGAGTTCTCAAAGTAGGTCCGCCACTCGGCTCGCGAGACGTTGTTGGATGCTTCCATCAATCCAACGCCGCCGCGAAGCACCTGTTCGTATTCCAACATCCGTTGCTCGATCGAGACTTCCATTTCACTCACGCGAAACAGAAAGCGGTCCGACGCTCGATCACGAATGTACTGGCTCGACAAAAACCAAGCGATGGCTGTCACGGTCAGCGAAATGGCAAGAATGCACCATGCCAATGCGGAACTGCGAGTCACCGCAAAGTCACGCAGAAGATTGATCATTCGACCAAAAAGCGGTTGTGAGGTCGAATTCGTCATCTGCTATCAAAACACTCGCGACACGTGGAACGCATCGCTGATTGCAAGCCAGGACGCTAACCGCGAATGATAAGCGATCACGCGAGTCCTGTCTCACCGACTCGTTTGCATGCCTTGGTCCATTTGCAGCATCACCATGTCGCGATATCGCCCGCCGCGTGAGACCAATTCATCGTGCGTTCCAATCTCAAGCACTTCCCCATCTTCCAAGACCACAATCTTGTCCGCGTTCATGATCGTGCTCAATCGGTGAGCGATCACAAACGCGGTCCGGTCCTGCAGCAATTCGCTGAGGCTGTCTTGAATCAACCGTTCGCTTTCACTGTCCAAGTTGCTGGTCGCCTCATCCAAAATCAGGATCTGAGGATCAGCCAAGATCGCCCGAGCGATCGCCAATCTCTGACGCTGACCGCCCGACAATTTGACACCGCGTTCTCCGATCACGGTGTCGTAGCCTTCGGGGAACTTGCGAATGAACTCATCCGCGGCCGCCGCACTTGCCGCCGAAATCACATCGTCGCGAGACGCACGCCGACGAGCGTAGGCGATGTTCTCGTGGATTGATCCGTCGAACAAAAACACATCCTGTTCCACAATCCCAAGCAACGATCGATAGCTCGACAATTGAATATCACGCAAGTCCCGACCGTTGAAACTAATTGTTCCTTCGTTAGGGTCGTAGAACCGCGCGATCAAGTTAGTCAGCGTCGTCTTGCCCGCTCCGCTGCGTCCCACCAACGCAACCGTTTGCCCCGACGCCACTTCAAAACTGACCTCCTTCAGCACCGGCGTCTCAGTCCCCGGATACTGGAACGAAACGTTCTGAATCGACAGGTCACCGACTCGCTGACGAGAAGGCAACGTGATCGCTCCTTCACGACTAGGCAACTCTTCTTCCACGTCCAACACGTCGAGAACTCGATCCAGTCCAGCCAGATTGTTCTGGAACGCCACCGCACTTCCTGCAATGGTCGCCAGTGGGTCCAACAACATGGTCAGGTAAACCAAGAACATCATTAGGTCACCGAGTGTCAGGTTTCCCTCGATGATTTGATAACCTCCGTAGAGCAGCAAGCCAGTTGAAGCGAGCGGAATCAACACTTCCCAAATCGTCTCGATGGTTCGCATCCACCACCAAGTGAACAACTGCTGACGGACCAAGAAGTCACCTTCCCGAACGTAGCGGCTCGACTCACTGCGAGATCGTGAAAACGTTCGGACGACACGAATACCGCCAAAGGTTTCCGTTGCTCCGCTGTCGATCTTTTGACGCTGTTTCCGGACATCTCGAAAAAGAGGCCGGATGCGGTTGATGTACGTTCGGTGGGTCAACCAAACGGTGGGCAAAAGAAACATTCCGCCGAGCATCAGCTTCCAATCCACCAGCATCAGGATGATCAAGCTGCCGATGAACTGCACGATCGCCCGCCAAGGGTTGTAAAGCATGCTGAAAATCAGATCGGCAACGCCGCCGGCGTCCTCGCGTATGAGGCTTGCCACGCCACCGCTCTTCATCGAGTGCACGTGATGCAGCGGCAAGTGGACCGCATGATCAAAGACAGTCGCTCGGATGGACACTTGCGTTTTGTTGACCGCTTTGGTCGCGATCCAACGCCCCACCAAATTCACTGCGGTCCCAATCGCGGTCAGTACCGTCACGATCAAACCGATCGCGATCAACACTCGCATCGGAGACGCCATCGGGTCGCCGAGAATGGCGGTCAGGTTGGGAATTGTGTCGAGCCACTCCGGCAACGGTTTCGGAGGCCGAGTCAGCACCGAATCGATCGCCAACTTGGTTCCCAAAGGCGGTATCAGTCGCAACCCAATGCTGACGGTCAGCAACGCCAAAGCTGTCAGAATTGCACCACGTTGCCCGGAAATCAGCTTCCAAAAGGCAACAAACAATTCGCGAAATGATCGGTCTCGGGTCCCAATCTTTTTTCCGCCAGCTCCGCCCCCGTGTGGGTTCCCACCGCGGCCGCTGGACAGGTCTTTTGAAGTGTCTTGATTGCTTTGACTGTGACGATCGCGAACCGCTTTGCGATAGGCTTCAAAACGACTGCGACTGGGCAAACTCGGCATCTAACAACAATGTACGTGGAAAAAACAGGCCGATGGAATCATCGGGGTCCGTCAATCCTACGCCAATCGTCGCGTGTAGAACCACCACTCCAATGCCATCAACAGCAACACCGCGATCAACAGTGGTCGCCAAAATTCACGGCGCACTTCGATTCCGGCATCGGTTGCCTCCACCGATTCGTACCCCAATTCGACGGTAGGTTTTGCCGCCAAACGACTCTCACGAGCGTCAAACAAATTGACTGCGAATCGATCCACAACCTGGTCCGTTTCCGCTGCGATCAACTGGTAGTTCCCCGGCTGAGACGTCGCGACAATTTCGACCACGCCTCCCACACCAACTGGCTGCTTCCCCAAAGACTCCGCCCTGCCCTGCTCCACCGTCCGCACCACCTCCACCCGTTCCAGGACGTTCTCCAAACGAGCCATCACGGTTTGCCCGGGCTGGTAACTCGGTGCCCCGGACGACTGAGCCGCTCCCGCCAGGTTCCTCAAGACGTTGAACATGAACACGGGCCATGAACGCTCGGCGTACCAGTTCGTGTTGGCCTGCATGTCGCCCGATTCGTCCTCACTCACGAGCGGAAACCCCAACACCAAGTCTTGGTATCCATCCCGCGAAGCAATCGACATCACAGGACCGACGTCCGATTCCACCAAAGTCAAAGCACCAGCCGGACCTTCGACGGCTCGCCCCGAAAACACCAGCAAGGAATACATTTCCAGATAACGCAGAACCGGATGTGTTCGGTCAATGTCGATCAACGTCAACGCTCCCGCCTCCGTCTTCCACTTCCAATCGTCGTTGGGCAATTCGCCCATCGTGAATGTATTGGTTGGGGGAGCCCCCTTTGGCCGGCATCGATCAAAGATAATCAAGTCGTCGCGTCCCGATGACGCTCGCTTTTGATACGCCTCCGTTTCCATGTAGTCCGGCGTCACGAATTCGCAGGTTGCGATCTGCTGGCACTTCGGCGTCGTCAGCCCCAGCTCCAAGGCTCGGTTGCCAGGCGTGACCACCAACACCGAGACCAATCCAGCGGGCGTCAGCGCAGCAAAGGCTTCATTGTCGATCTTCAAATCATCGTCGCTATCAAGCTGCAGCCTCAACGCAACCGCATCCGAGGATTCGATAGTGAACGACAATCCCGTTTGAGCCTCCGGTTCCAATTCAACCGAAGCCGCATCCACCAAGTTCTGATCGATGTACAAGGATGCTTCGGTGGACTCGTCCGAGGTGCCGGTGTTCAGCACCGTCGCGAAAACTTGAATCTGATCAGGGTTCTGCAAATCACGCTGAGCCGAGAATGAAACGATCGCCAAGTTGCGAACCTCATCGGATCCAATTGCAACATAGGTTGGTTGCAAGTTTCCCAAACTGAACTGAGTGATGTCGCCGAAGTTGCCATCGCTGTAGAGCATCAACTCCGCGGGCATCGCATCAGCAACTTGAACGTCGTTCACGTCGCCGATCTCGCTGGTCCGGCGAGGATTGGCCAATCCATCCGCCGCCCGAAGCGCGCCCAGAATATCCGTCGGCCGGTTCGTGACTTCGCAACGATCCAGCGCATCTCGCAAGCGATTGCGGTCCGACGTGAATGCCTGCATCACTTCGGCTCGATCGCTGAACGTCACCAACATTGCCGACTCAGAATCGGTCATCGTGTCGATGCGATCACCAATTTGTCGGCGAGCGTCTTCGAACCGACTGCGACCGCCCTGCCCTGCTCCATCCTCGCTTCCCGCCGGCGCCTGCATGCTGGCGGATGTATCCAGCAAGAACACCATTCGGCCCAGCGAATTCGCTTCGCCTCGGATGCCCGGTCGGAACAAAGCAAACGCAGCCAACAACACCGCCAGTAA
Organism: Rhodopirellula bahusiensis; assembly: GCF_002727185.1. Lineage (NCBI taxonomy): Bacteria > Pseudomonadati > Planctomycetota > Planctomycetia > Pirellulales > Pirellulaceae > Rhodopirellula > Rhodopirellula bahusiensis. The sequence continues at coordinate 236,510 of NZ_NIZW01000003.1, read as the reverse complement.
TTGCAGGAACAACAACAGACTATTGCGTAGTCGTTGCAGCAAACTGTTGACGTGCAAATCTTCGATCGTCCGAGACCACAAATAGGTGCTCGGCACTTCGACCGGCTCACGTCGTAGCTTCAAGAAGTACAGCAACACGATTCCCAGCGGAACGCACGCCAGCACCACCCACGGCCATACTCCAGACAAGGCTGGGATCCAACTCATGCCACCACCATTCATCGTACAACCCCACGTGTTCGCAGGTACTTGGTGATCACGGTTTCTATCGGCGTGTCGGTTGGAACCATCACATGCACGATGGATCGTTTCGCACAATACTGCCGAATCTGATTGAGAAACGCTTTGAGGTTGTCTTGGTACTTGTCCAACACAAATTGATTGACGGTGATCTCGGCCGCATCGCCGTCCTCGACATCAATCAACCGTCGGTCACCTCGCAGCGGCGGATCGATTTCTTCTTGTGACAAGACCTGCAAGACAAACACATCGATTTGCCGACCGACCAGCATCCGCAGTGCCGATTCGTAGCCGGCTTTGTCCATCATATCGGTGATCAACACCACCACGCCGGCGCCGCCACCTCGCATCACGAAGTCCTTGACTCCATCATGCAGCGAAACGTTCTCGCCTCCCGACAAGCCGTCCAAATAATTCAGCATTTTCCAGAACGAGCCCCGCGATCGTAGCACCGGTGCATGCTGACCTTCCGCCCCCATGGCTCGAACGCAAACTCGATCACCATGACACAACCCGACATACCCGAGTGCGGCGGCGAGTTGCTTGGCGACACGCAACTTATTCGGCGTGCCAAAGTTCATTGACGCACTGGTGTCGATTAACGCGTGGAAATGCAGGTCCTCTTCTTCTTGAAACAGTTTGAGAAACAACTGATCCAATCGGGCGTACAAATTCCAATCGATCAACCGAAGGTCGTCCCCAGGGACGTAGTTGCGAAAGTCCGCGAACTCGACGCTTTGACCTTTCCGACGACTGAGCCGCTCGCCTTTCATCCGCCCGCGAAAAATCTTTCGCGAAACGAGCTCCAAACGTTCCAGTCTGCCCAGCAAGGCAGGTGTCAACAGCGGCCCCAACGAATCTCGAGCGGTATCAACCGAAGTGGTAACAGACGGCGACGGATCGGACACGGAAGATGCGGGTGCGTTGCTCATAGGGAGCAGTTTACCTGATTCAAACTCCGGTGGAGCATGTCACAGCACACCAACCCTCCCCTTCAAAAATTGGAAATTCTTCGTGAATCGAAGATCGGAGTGTTTACTCGCGGCAAATCCCCTGCGAAACAGCATGAATTCAATGTCTGACATTTCTTTTACAATTGGCTGACACCCATTCGAACTTCTGAGCGACCGCTTCTCGTTCAATGAGTGGCGTCCGAGCCATGTCCGGCTCGACCGCTAGTCCTCACTTGTCTCAGGAGCCTTCCGATGCGTTTCTCACTGTTGATGTTACTGGTCGCTGCCATGACGGCCTCGCCGCTTCACGAAGCGGCGGCAGAACAAGTCAAATTGGACGTCCGACTGGTGCATCCGGTCATGAAGTCGGGCGAAAAACAAACCAACCACTTGCGCATCGCTCTGACTGGTTTTGAACTGAAGTCCGCGGAAGAACGACCACCGGTCAATGTCTGCTTGGTGCTGGACCAAAGCGGTTCAATGAGCGGACAAAAACTCGCCCGCGCCAAAGAGGCTGCCGAAGCCGCGATCGATCGACTCAGCAACGATGACATCGTCTCGATCGTTCTTTATGACAGCAACGTCACCGTCTTGGTCCCGGCCACCAAAGCCACCGATCGCGAATTGATCAAACAAAAAATTCGTGGGATCCAAGCCGGCAGCTCCACCGCCTTGTTCGCCGGAGTCAGCAAGGGTGCCGCGGAAGTTCGTAAATTCCTCAGCGAGGAACAAGTCAACCGAGTCATCCTGCTTTCGGATGGTCTGGCCAACGTGGGCCCCAAAAGCCCGCAAGAGCTCGAGGGCCTCGGACGGTCACTGATGAAAGAAGCGATCAGCGTAAGCACTCTCGGCCTCGGCTCCGGTTACAACGAAGACCTGATGGTCGCACTGGCCTCCGTTGGCGGTGGCAACCACGCGTTCATCGAGGACGCGGACAGTTTGGTCTCGGTGTTCAACCAAGAGTTTGATGGACTGCTCAGCGTCGTCGCCAACGAGTTTGACATCGTGGTCACGCTCGACGAATCCGTTCGCCCCGTTCGGATGATCGGCAGCGAAGGAGACATTGAAGCTCAAACGATTCGCATTCCGCTGGCCCAGCTTTATGCCAATCAAGAACGCTACTTCATCGTCGAAACCGAAGTTTCACCCGGCACGGAAGACTCCACCCGAGACCTGGCAGAAGTCACGGTGCAGTATCGCAATCTACAAACCGAAACCAAAGAGAAACTGACCAGCAGCATCCAGGTTCGCTTCAGTGACGAAGAAAAGATCGTCGAAGAAGCCAAGGACATGGAGGTGTACGCCTATTGCAGCTTGCAAATCACCACCGAACGCAACCGTGAAGCAACAGCAATGCGGGATGCGGGCCAAGTCAAAGAGGCCCAAACGCTACTCGCAAAAAATGCAGCTTGCCTCAACCTGATTGCCCTTGAATGCGCATCCAAAGGTGTCAATAGCGTTCTTCCAGAACTCAAGCAGGCGGAAGAGAGCAACGAAATGCAAGCGGAAGCGATTGTCGATCGTTCCAAGTGGAATTCAACTCGCAAAAGCATGCGGCAGTTGCAAAATGCAGTACAAAGTCAACAACCCTATTCGGTTGATGTGCCCAGCCTCTCGTCTTCCCCGTCCTCCGCCTCTGGCAAGTGATCGCTTTTGCTTCTCCGTCACGTTCTCGCATTGCTGTTGCTCATCGTTTCGCCGCTGATCTTGATCGGCTGGTTCGGAACCGCCACGCTCGCGCGGCAACAACAGCAGCAACGTGACCAACTGCAGGAACTCTTCGCTGGGCGACTGCGGGACTTGAGTTCCAACTTGCGTCCCATCGCCCAGCGATATGAATCCGATTTAGGCAACCAACTTCGCGTTGCCGATCGTGACTTAGATCAGCTCGCTGAGCTTCGCCGTTCTACGCCCATCGTTCGCTCGGTCTTGTTGGTCGATCGCGATGGGCGTTTGATCTACCCTCGCAAACCTGTTGTCGACGAAACATCAGAAACGTTGTGGCACGCCGCCCTGAGTGAACTCGCTCGCGGTCGACCGATTGGAGAAATCGAGGAAGCCAATGCTCCTCGAGGTAACTCCGGATCCTTGTCGTCCATCAAGCAAAACCTCTTGCGGTCACGAAATTCTCGGACGTCAAAATCATCGTTCGCAAGCACCTCATCAACCACCAGCACTCGCTGGCAAAGTTGGTTCCACGAGGACGGCCTGCAATTGGTGCTCTGGTTGCCGCGATCCGACCAGACCGCCACCGGAATCGTTCTGGAACGAGGGCGATGGATGGCCGACCTTGTCGAAGCCTTGCCCGCCTCGTCTTCGGACAAATCCGGTCGTTACGAACTGCGAGACAGCACCGATCGAACGGTGTACCGCTGGGGAGATTCCTCGAATGCAACCAACCAATCCCAACCGCTGGCAACCATTCGGATGGAGTCACCCTGGAACGGATGGCGGTTGCTCTACACACCATCCATCACACCCAATCCGGGATGGCTGGCCGACGGAACCATTCCATTGCTGGCAACCTTGCTGGCGCTCGCGACCACGATGCTATTGCTCGGCGTGTATGTCCTGACAACGATTCGTCGGCAAATGGCTTTGGCTCAACAACGCGTCAGCTTCGCCAGCCATGTGTCGCACGAGTTGCGAACGCCGTTGACCAACATTCGCTTGTACGCCGAGCTCGCCAAACGAGACCTCGATACCGACGCCGATCTTTCACCCAATAAAACAAGCCAACACCCAAAGCTGCTCGAACGGTTGGATGTAATCGAAGAGGAAAGTCAGCGGCTCTCACGGTTGGTCACGGGTGTCCTCGACATGGTTTCCGGCAAAGGAAAACTGCATCCGACCCGTGAAGTTCCCGATCAAATCATCCGTCGTGTCGTGGAGAGTTTTTCCCCAGCGATGGAGAGCCTTGAGATTCAATCCGACTTGGAATTGAACGCCGCCGAAGCGATTCAAATCGACACCGACGTGATCGAACTGGTCCTGGTGAATTTGCTGAGCAACGTCGAAAAGTACGCCGCCTCGGGTGAACAAGTCACGATCACGAGTTCGCAAACGCCAACGATGATCACCATCAACGTGATCGACGATGGTCCCGGGATCAGCAAGCCGGAAGCCAAACGTATCTTTCAACCCTTCGAACGACTCGACGATTCCTTGTCGGCACCAGCAGGCACGGGCCTTGGACTGGCGATCGCTCGCAACGCGGCTCGTCGTCACGGTGGCGAACTAATGTGGATTCCTTCCGAGCGTGGCTCGCATTTTCGCTTCACGTTGCAACCGGTGCCCTTAACTGAACATCGTCCCTCAGCATCCCAAACGAAACGACCATGACTCGGATTCTGATCGCGGAAGATGACCGCCACACCCGCGCGGCGCTGGAAGAACTACTCCAAGCCGAAGGCTACGACGTGGCCACGGTTGGCGATGGACTGTCCGCATCCAAGATGATGGAGTCAAAGAAATTTGATTTGGTCTGTTTGGACGTGATGATGCCAATGAAAAGCGGCTATGACGTCTGCCGACTCTTGCGAGCCAACGACAAACAAACGCCCGTCATCTTCATCACCGCCAAAGGGGAAGAGATCGATAAAGTGGTTGGTTTTGAGCTGGGTGCAGACGACTACATCAGCAAGCCATTTGGGTCCCACGAAGTCATCGCCCGTGTCAAAGCGGTCCTCAGACGCTGCCAACCAGAAACGAGTTCAGCACCGGACTCGAAAGACCCCACCGCCCATCTCGCCTTCAACATGGATAACTTGCAAATCACTCCCGCCAAACTGCGAGCGACCCGCGGCGATACAGTGATTGAACTCACCGCTCGCGAACTACAGATCCTGATTCTGTTGCATGATGCCGACGGCGACGTGGTGCATCGCCAAACGCTCTTCCAAGAATGCTGGGGGCAGAACCGAGTCCCCAACAGCCGAACCGTCGACCAAACGGTCAGCCAACTTCGCAAGCGAATTGAGATCGATCCCAAACACCCCCGAATCATCCAAACTGTCTACGGCATCGGTTACCGATGCGAATGCGAACCTCGCACATGAAAACACTCATCCTTTCGATCGCTTGCCTTCTCATCTGCCGCTGTGCTTCCGCTCATGCTGCTGACCTGCGATTGCAATTCTTGTTCGATGGTCCAGCCCCCATTCCCAAACCGCTCGATGTCGACCGGGACAAAGCGGTGTGCGGTCAATTGAATTTGCTCGATGAGCGTCTGCTGGTGGACCAGGAAACAAAAGGTATTCAGAATGTGGTGGTGTACCTCTACACCGGTCGTGGAGGAACGCAATTGCCTGCTTCCAAACCATCCAAGCAAACTCGAAATCTACGGGCAAAAGGCTGCCGTCTTGAACCGCGTGTGGTTCTTGCTCAAAGCGGAGACAAATTGGTCTGCGATGTGTCAGAGGCCAAGGTTGGTCACAACATCAACATCAATTTCATTCGAAACAATCACTCGGGTATCCTCATTCCTGCCGGCAACAATCGCGACTATTCGTTACAACAGGCAGAGCCCGCACCGCTACCGATTGACTGCAACATTCACCCTTGGATGCGAGCTTGGTTGGTCGTTCTCGATCACCCCTACGCTGCCGTCAGCGACGCGCAAGGACGGATTGAAATCAAGGGTCTTCCCGAGAACCAGGAACTCACTTTTCGCGTCTTCCATGAAGACGCCCGCCACCTGACCAACATCACGATCGATGGCAACGTTCAACAGTGGGACCGCAATCGATTCCAGGTCACCTTGGCCGAAGGCATCAACGACCTGGGTCAGGTGAAGCTTTCACCCGAGAACTTTGCGAGCATTCAAACAGCAGTATCAACCGGACAGTGACAACGAGGAATGCTGCTCAATTAACCGTTTGCGACGGTAGGACTCTCGTCCACGTCTGGACCGTCAAGAACTGCGAACACTTCCGCCAAGTTGATCTTCAGCCCGGGCAGCACCTCGCCACCATCGAGTGATTCCGTTTCACCAAGTACCGAGGACTGCGTCGCCGAGGTGAAGACTGCAACGGACCTTCGAATGGAATCCACCGTCCAAACCAACCGGACGCCCGCGTGAAAATATTCGCGACGTTTGCGAGCCATTTCCGCCCGAGTGTTCCCCGGACTGAGAACCTCCACCACCAAATCAGGAACAATTCGGGGAAACGCCTCCTCCGGCAATCGTCCGCCCGGGAGCCGATCCCAGGACAAAAAAGCCACATCGGGACCGCGAATCAGATCTGGAAAGAGGGTCACAAAACCATCCGGCCCCGAGACGATGCCCAGCTTGTGTTGCCTCGCAAATGCACTCAAAAATTCGATCAACACAGCCGCCAGCAGTGATTCTTTGAACCCCATCTGCTTCTCCACCAATTGGCCATCGACGAGTTCGCACATCACGCCCTGAGCGTGAAGGATGGCAAGATCCTCCGCTGTGGCGGACCTGGAGGCTTCAACCACCCGCAATCGATCGGACGAAATGCCTCCCAGGTCCGTCAGCGTGTCAGCGACACTGAGAGGCAAAGCCGCATTCGCGGTGGCATTGGGAAGACTGGGAATTTGCATGGTCACATTCTAACTCAAATCGAACGGTGATCTCAAACGAAAGGCCCTGCCTGACCCAACAGACTCCGTTGAACTCGCCACGCCCAACGGCGGATCGCAGAAGACACGACCGATTGAAGCCAATTCAAGGTTCAATGCGTTCTCCACCGTCCCGTGTGACCAAAGCCTTCAGTTTTTCTTCGTCCACCGGATCCATCGTCCTCGCGGATCCATCGGCCATCAGATACCGAAGAACGGCATCATCAGCAAACTTCGGCAACTCACTGAGATCTTGCGGCTTCGTCCAAGGAACTGACGATTTCGTTTCCAAAATTAGCAACGTGTTGACCGTCCCGTCTCGGATGTCTCTGAATTTGACACCATCGTCGATGCCCAATGCACTGCCACCATCGGCGATGCCTTGATAGTTGGCATGCCCAACGGGTTGGTCTTCCGCCGCATCGGGACTTCGATAGGTGGAAGGCATCTTCGCCAGCAACTTCAAGTTCGCTTCGCTGTCCCACGGTTCGTCGAAATGATACTGCTCGAACAACTCCTGTTGCTCAATGAAAGGCAGAATCGCCACTCGCCAAGAAAACGGCTTCAACTCGGATTGGTCGTTGATTCCAATCGCTCCCTCTCTCGCCATCGATGCCGACGCAGGAAACTTGCGATAAGCCGACGCAAAGTTGTGAAAGGCAAGGCCCATTTGCTTCAATTGATTGGTGGACTGGACATCGCGTTCACCTGCCTGGACCCAGAAGTCCACGCCTTCAATCTTTGCTTGCATTATCAACAAGAGTGCAGAGTTGATCGATTGGCGCTCGATGGCATCAGCTTTCGACACGACTGGCGAATCCATCAGTGCTTTCACTTCAGTCATTTCGGTCGGAATGCTTCCAATGCGTTCGGCGACACGAATGTTCTCGACCTGATAGGAACCGGTAAAGTCCAATGACGAAAGCGGCTGCAGCGTCTTCGACCCAAGCTCCAGTTTATCTCCATTCAAAAACCGAACCATGTAGACCGGGTCTCCCTGAGGCCCCCCTGGGAACGAGTTTTCAAAGTGAACTTCCATCCATTGGTCACGGTGAGGCATGACAGTCATCTTCCCGGCCGCTCGAATCCACTGATCGGTCGCCACCAAGAATCCTGAATTATCGAACGCAAGCAACCTGCCCGCTGGCTCATCACTGATTTTCCAAACGCCTTGAAGACGCCAGATATCGATTGGTGCCCGTGTCACAACCCCTACTTCTGACAGTGGCTGAACGAGTCCACTGTTCAACGCATCCATCAAGAAGCTGATTTCTTCCTGGGTAAACCGACCCGTGATTGCAATGTCACGGCCCACTTCCGCCATGATCGTCGGTGCCATTCGGATCTTCCCGTTGACGATGATCGCCAACCTTCGTCGCATGTTGTTGCGGGTGAGTTCACGCAGCGACTCCCCAGCAGCCTCGCTCAGTCGAAGCTCGATCTGCTCATTGCCCTTTGCTTGAGCCATTTCGATTTGCTCGCGAAGCTTGTCTTGATCGATTGCCAGCGAACCAGCCTCACGGACCAAATGCAACGCATTCCCATTGATGCGTAACGGCGAAGAAAGGTCAGCATCAGGATCAACTGCATACCATCGAAAACCATCTCGGATGACATCGAAATCCTCCGGAAGCCCCTCATATTTCGAACCGTACTCCCGCATTTCTTCTTCGGTTGCCAAAATCGCGAATTTCAGGAACGCTTCTTCACGTTGGTCTTCGGAAGTGGTAACGGCCGGCGATGCGATGTTTTCAGATGGTATGTCTGGCGATGCATTGGGGACGACGCTGACTTCGCTTCCATCAGGTGCGTTCACAGTCACGACCGAACCGTCGGGCATCTTGATGCGGATCAGCACACCACTCATCAATCCAATGAACAACCCAAAAAATCCGGCGGCGATCGCCGCGGTGATGGGCACCGATCGTCGCCGCCAACTTTGTGTCTGGGACGAAACCTTGGTTTCTGGATGGCTGGCGGGCGCACGCTCGGACGAGGCTGTTCCGGCACGAGCGATCAAACCAGACAGATTGGCGTCACTCGCAAATGGCTTTAGCTTTTCAGCGACCTGCATCGGCGTTTGTGGTCGCGATGTTTGGTCTTTGTCCAACATCGATGCAACCAACTTGTTCAACCCAGCGGGTGCATCGGTCAAGAAATCGCTGAGCACCGGCGGTGGCGAGGAAACATGAGCGGTCATCTTGGCAAACGCGGTCGTGCATTGCGGCCCAGCAAACGGTGCATGCCCGGTCAGTAACTTAAACAAAGTGCAGCCAAGCGAATAAATGTCGGCGCGAACGTCGACACCACGACTGTCCGTGACCTGCTCGGGGGCAATGTAATCCGCTGTCCCCATCGCTTGTCCGGTGCCGGTCAAGCCTGATGTTTCGTGACGAGGCTCCTGCAAACGAGCCAATCCCAGATCCAACAACTTCACTTCGCCGGAATGGCCCAGCATGATGTTCGACGGTTTGACGTCGCGGTGAACGAAACCTTGGTCGCTGGTGTATTGCAGTGCGACGGCCACTTGGCGAATCAGATCACAAGCGTCCGCAACGCCGATCGGCCCGGTTCGCGAAACCAACTGAGCCAAATCCATTCCGTCAATGAATTCGGTGATCAATACCGCTGTGCCATCGATTTCACGAGCGTCATGGGCCGTGACGATCCCAGGGTGACTCAACTGTCCCACGGCCCGCATCTCAGCCTCAAACCGCTCCTTCATTTTGGCATCCGCGAGACGATGCCCGGCCAAGACCTTGAGTGCGACCAGGCGGCCCAGTTTGGTATGACGAGCCAAATAAACATTGCCCATTCCACCGCGGCCCAACGGCCGAACGATTTCATATTCACCGATCGAGACCGGAAAAGCCGGCATTTCCGAGACGGTGGGTGACTGCTGGCCAATTCCGATCGCACCCAAAGCAGCGATCACGGCCACGTCGCATTGTGGCTCGAGAATCCATTCCGAAGCGTCATCGGGCGATCGGATGGCTTGGATCAAAGAGTCCTCGCCATCGCCGATCGTTTCCAATTCAGATTGGCAAACTTCACAATCGCGAAGGTGGTCCAGCATTGAGTCGCTGTCTTCTTCGGCCAATCGGCCCAGCGTCAAATCCTTCAATCGTTCGATCGACGGGCATTCAGTTGCGGTCATCATGGGTGTCCTCCGGGATAGTTAAGGTAACGCACCAGGATGAACGCAGGCGTCTGACACCATTTACTGATAAAATCTTTTTCATGAGCCACACGTCGCCCTCGAACGAACATCCCACCCTGTCATCGATGCTGATTTCCGGCGTCAAACAGATGGATGCCGAAAGCTGGACCCGTTTGGTCGGCACCTTCGGCCCGATCGTCTACCGCTGGTGTCGGACCTCAGGAATTCCTGCATCCGATGCACCCGATGTGGTGCAAGAAGTCTTTGCATCCGTGGCCCGAGGCATTGGCGACTTCCAAAGAAAAAAGCAAGAAGGCAGTTTTCGTTCTTGGTTGGCCACGATCACACGCAATCGCGTTCGTGATCACTTTCGAAGGCTCAACAAACTGGCTGAGGCTGATGGACGAGCGATCGGAGGCAGCGAAGCGCTCGATCAATTGCATCAAATCGGTGAGCAAGAAATTGCCGACACGCTGGATTCCACCATTTGCCCCGCGTCAATCGAAAGCCCACTGATCCGACAGGTCATGGCATCGGTCGAATCCGAATTTGAAACCAGGACCTGGCAAGCGTTCTGGGCCACCACCGTCGATCAGCAACCTGCATCAACGGTCGCAGACAAGTTGGGCCTTTCCGTGGCCAGCGTTTACCAAGCGAAGTCGCGAGTGCTTCGCCGACTTCGCAAACGGATGGCGGAGCTGCCGGAATAGATCAACGGCAAGTCATTGCCCTGAATCAGTTGGCCTCGTTGATCTTATTCAGGGTGTAGTACGCCTGAGGGTGCAAGAGCGGGTTGCCGTCTTGGTTGCGGACTCCATTGGAATGAAGCTCGTGAACATGACCGAGTTGCAATCCGTCGATCACCAATCGCACGTGCATTCCGTCCTCCAAAACAGTTGCCGATGTGATCGTGGGTTTGGTCGGATCCACCTCTGGACTGCCGTACTGCGAACGGTACTCATACGTGTAAGTCTCGATCTCATAGCCAGCCAAATCGGTCGCCGTTGCCGCATCAACAGGCTGAGTGAATTCCAGATCGAAACCATCTGCCGTTGACTTCATGTGTTTGATTTCAAACGGGACTTTCCCAGTCCAATCCATCCGTTCGACCGCGAATGGTCGCGGCCCGGTTGATCCCCAACCACGGTTGGTCCCGCCAACAAACATCGATCCGTTGGGAGCCATCTCCATCCCGACATTTCCTGAGGCAAACCCTCGTCGGAAAGGAAAACAAACGCCCTGCCAGACGCCATCGACTTCTTCCAGGTCGACTCGCATGACCGTGCTCTGCGACTGATCGCTCACGAACAATTGGTTTTCGAACGGACCGAATTTGCCGCCTGACTGATCGCAAACGATGCCCGACGCACTCTTTCCCATTTTGTTGTACGGGAACATGACCACCGTCGGGACCAGTTCTGGGATCTTGGCCGCTTCGGTCAAAATGCGACTGCCGCTTTCAGGCTCTTGAGGACGCTTGCCCATGTTCGGTGCATCGTCATACCAATCCCAACCACCGGGATGGCCCATGAACTTGCCTTCCCGCAGCACTTTTAGACCACACGTTCCGTTCCAAGGGCCTTGGTTGTCGGTGTAGAAAACATTGCCGTTCGAATCGGTCCCCATCCCACCGGGCGAGCGCACGCCGCTGGAATACGGAATGGTTTGGCCGTCCGAAGTGACCTTCATCGCCCAACCCCGAAACGGAACTTTGCTGCTGAACGACCCGGTCAAACACAACGTGATCAGCATGTCACCGTTGGCATCGAGTTTCGATCCAAACGCGTATTCGTGGTAGTCACCCGACACGCCCCATCCGTCGGCATGCGTCTGAAAAACGTCCGCCGCACCATCGCCATCGGTGTCCTTCAAACGTGTGATTTCAGGACGCTGCGTCGCGATCAACCAACCGTCTTGTTCGGTCAAGCTGAGTGGTTCATGCAGCCCGCGAGCGAACACGCTGAACTGATCCGCGGTCACTTTTTCAGCGAGTGGATTCTCGATCATGAAGATGTCGCCACGGCGCGAACACACCGCCAATCGACCGTCTTCCATCCATTCAAAGCCGCACGCTTCGATGACCTCGCCCTCCGGAGTTTCGAAGGTCGTGATCGTGTAGTAATCGTTTTCCTTCGGTTGATCCGCCCGGGTCGCTGAGACAAAGCTCAACAGCAAAACCAAGCTGGCCAAAAATCGAATTCGCATGAAGTTCATCGTTCAGGTCGTCAATTAAAAGTTCGGTGGCAAAAGTGTCAATTCAAAGCAACGCGTCGGAGATTCATCACCAAGCAATTGTCTGCTGGATCGTCGATGCTTCCCCGGCCGGCAAAGCAGCACGCCAAATCGCTTTGCCATCCACCGTTACTTTCTCAAGCCGTATGCCTTGAATCTGCAAACTCGTTTGGTTGCTGACTCGGAAAACTTGCGCGCCTTTCGATTCTTCCACGAGTTCCATGGGCTGGTCGGTCGGTTGCCATACCCACTGCTCGCTACCATTCGCAGCAGGAACCGAAATCGTCAACGTTCGACTCAGTCGAGCCGATGGTTTCTCACCAGCCGGCGTTTGCGATGAAATCGTGTCCTCCACTTTCAAATCACCTTGAGCAAACCCAATGGTGATGGTTTCGCCGCCACTCAATTGATACCCGCCAAAACGGAAGTCACGAGCCCTCGCCGACTTCTCCGGCCAAACTGCAGCGATGCTTGGAAGCTGCGCCAACGTTGACTGCCCCTCCAGAATCGCGACCGCATCCCCAAGAGGTTCCTGGCGACCTTGCCCTCGGCCACGCCAGTGCATCGATGCATCGAAGAAGCCATTCCTCCAAACCCGAGCCAACGTCATTTGCTCGGCATCCCAAATCAGGTTGGTTTTGTTTGGGAAGGCGATCCCGATTCCGCGTGCACTGACCCCGGTAAAGAAGTTGCGATAGATCCGCAGTGCTTGCTCGGTCGGCTGCAAAACAATCGCATCCTGCTTCAGCCCCACAGGTTCTTTGGCTTTGTCGCCAAGCGACAGATACTTCCAAATCGCGTCGGTTTGGTTGACCGGGTCCCCGTCTTCAATTGTGGTGATCGCGGACTTGCCATCCACAAAACTGTTCGGCATCCGAGTGCCAGGTCGATACAGCGTCGGGTTTTGCAAATAGCGTTGGAACCATTCGTATCGAAGTCGTTTGGGCATCGTCAAAAGATCAATCGCTCCCAATCCACCCCCGGTGTCTCCACCGAAACTATGACACTTGATGCACGCCAATCCGTCATTCCCACAAAGCTCGCGACCGTTGGAAACGATCGTCGATTCACTGGCGGTGGTGTCCGCTTCTTCAACCGTCGAGTCCATGTCCAAACGTCCCACCGCAGCATGCCAGTCTCGCAGTGGCTCGTATGCAAACGCCGGCATTCGCGTGCCCATGTAGCTGCGAAGGTTGGCACCGTGATTCAAGACATCGGTGATTGTTTGCGGAGTTAGTTTGTCCCCAACACCCGTTAATTGCGGGGGCAAACGGCCTTCCAATCCCATCTCGGGAACCGTCGACACAAACGACTCATCACGCGACAACTCGGGTCCGCCGACACCATCGCGTTGGTGACAGGCATAACAATTCAGTCCCACCATCGTCATGTGAACACGCCGAGCGTCAGTCACCTTGGGGCGTTGTCCCGAGCGTCGGCGTTTCAGTGCCGATTCAATCGCAGACGTCTGCGAAGCTCCCAACGCAAAGTTGACTGCAGGTGCCGAAACTTCATCCGCCAAGCAGCCCTTCCCTTCGCTCGCCTGATCCAACGCGGGTGCTTGAACCAATTGCAATTCGGAAGCCTTATCTTCACCCACCGAGTGACAATTGGCACATCCGGCGGAATAGAACTGCTGCCTTCCTTTTTCGATCAAAGAAGAGTCCGCCACAAATTCGCTTGGCAACAAATCCAGCGGCTTTCCACCGACGGTGTTGCTGACCCAATAGGCAATGTCATCGCGAGCAAAGGAATCGCTTTCCACTTCCAAGCTCAGCGAAGTTTGTCCTCCACCATCAAAGTACTCCACGCGAACTGGATAGACTCCAGCCTTCAACTCGTATTCGGCTTCGACCGTTTTGTGAGGATGAATCCCATCGTTCTCCAATCGATGGCCGTCGATTTCGAGCGCACTGCCGTCGTCGCTGGCCAAGTAGAAAGTCAACTTGGTGTCCGAGTTCACATGCAAATCGGTTTCGTAAACGATCGCGAAATTGTTTCTTCGTTTCAGGTCATCGAACTTCAGACCGCTGACTCGATCTTCGGAGACTGGTTCCAACGAATCAAACGTTGGCAGTTGATCCCATGAACCGTGGTAAACCGTTCGAGTGAATGCATCCGCGGTTTCGCCCACAGTGACCTCACGAGTCAGGTAAGCCGCGACCGCCATGATCTCTTCGTCGGTGCCGACCATCGCTGGCATTCGCAAGCCCGGACGAAGTTGGTTGCACGTTTTCAAGAACTTCGTCAGAGACGGCAACGTGTATTTCCGATGTGGCTTGCCCAGCGGAACCGACATCGGACTGGGACTGGCGGGATCGGCCGAGTGACAGGCTGCACACCCCACTTTTTGATAAAGCTTTTCGCCGCGATCAGCGAGCTTGTCACTGACGATTCGATCTTCAAGTGGTTGATCGTTGATCGAATGCAGATAGCTCGCGATTTCTTTCGCGCGTTCCCGTCGTTCGGCCGCCTCCATTCCTGGCCATGGGTCGGGCATTGTTGTGCCACGTTTGGTGGCATGAGGATCTGCGATCATGTCAACGATGGCGTCAGCGCGAACTCGCCCGAACACCTGCGACAAATCGGGACCGCTCTGCGAAGGCAACATCGATGTTCCTGCTGCGTGGCAAGACCCGCAGGCCAAATTGTCAATCAACACATCACCCGCATCAGCCAACGACAATGCATTGGTGCCAGCAAAACGTTCGAAGCCCGAAACGATTGGACGTTTGGCTTCGCGTTCCGCGTCTCGTGGCAAAACCCAAATGTTTCGGTATCGAACCTGGTTCCCGTGATCTTGCAAATAGATGGGTCCCGGCTCGGGCCCCTCTTTCAATTTCGCGCCCCGAGTCGCATTCGGCACAACAACATTGTTCTGAACAATGACTCCGTTCAAACGAACGGTCATTCGAGCATCAGTGACCTTCTTCCCTGCGTCATCGAATCGCGCCGCCGTGAAATCGACATCGTAGGTCTGCCACTGCATTGGCGGATAGCAAACGTTGACCGCGGGAGCACTGACGGTGTAAATCGCACCGCATTCGTTATCGAGCCCTTCCAATCCAAACGAATCCAACACCTGAGTTTCGTAGCGGCCTTGGTGATAAACACCGCTGTTGCCACGCTTTTGGCCCGTTGCCTTGGGCATGAACGGCGTCCGAAACTCCAGGTGCAGGGTGAAGTCTTGGAATTTCGGCTTGCTCGTTGTCCCCTGCATTAACCAACCTTCGGGACTGACGCGACCGTTTTCCCAGTTCGCTTCCGCCGAATCTTTGGTCCCATCGAACAGCACCGTGGCTTTCGCGGGAGCGGTCCGGCCCATCGTGCTGCTGACGCGTTCGACCCGTCGCAGATTCATCGAATCGAACAGACCCAAAAGCACATCTTCATCCGCCTCAATTTTTCGAGGCGAAGGTTTTGCACCAGCTCCAGGCAAGCCGCCTTCGTAGATCACAACGTCAAACTCGCCGTCCCCGATTGCGATGACTTGGACGCCAGTTTCTTCCGCGACGTACTCGCCTTGCAGTTCCAGATCAGGATCATCGGCAGCGGGTTCTTGTGCCGAGACGAAAGCCACTCCCGCAACGCACCAAAAAACAACAAACAGTCCGGCCAGAAAATTCGGCACCGGCAGATGCATTCGCATGAGGAAAGTCTTCAAAGTAAGAATCATCGGGCAGTCAGTTCAGAAAGTGTTTCGTATTTTGCAGGAGCATCGTCGGCAGCCGCACTTCGCAACAAAGAGAGTGCTGCGGCAACCAACTTCTCACCCGATCCGGGTTTCGTTCGGGAATTGATGACCTCGTAACTGCCTTGCGCATACGCTGCGTGCGTCGGCAGATAAGCGGTTTCGACACAGTTGGACAATTCAATCACCAGCGTCGTTTTGAATGGTGAGTGTCGTTTGATCGCCAAACCCAAGTCAACAAAGACCTCCCCGGGCAGGAAAACCATCGCCAACTCATCGCCCAACGTGATCGTGGAAACTTCGACGGGCAAACGATCACCGATCCCCTGCCATGCGATCATCGGTGAAACATTCGCAGGATCGTCGTCATCAATCCACGAGGGGTCGTTTCGAAGCCGATCCAATTGAACGTCACGATTCGCAGCCACGAGATCTTCGAAATCAATCTTTTCGCCCTCGCGCGCACGAGGAACCAAAGCCTTGGCTCGAGCGATCTTCTGTTTCGTCAATGTCTGCAGCGGCAACGGCACCACAGCATGGCGATATTTTAGTTGCGGTGATGGTTCCGACGATGTCTCTATTGATTTCGACAACATCGAGCGGACCTCTTCCACCAAAGTTTCTCCCAACGCATGCCCGATGAATTCGCACGAATTGCGTTCTTTGCGAGACGGGTCGGAGTGGTTGATGTCGCCACAAGTGCCGGCGCCAAAGATCGACAGCACATCCTCGCCGAAATTTTCAGCCACAGCTCGCTGCATCAAAGCGGGATAATCGGCACTCCATCGAGTCCCCCCGACAGTGTCCAAATGCAGTGCATAGCTGCTGCAAATCGTGAACGGTCGACCACTTTTTGAATCGACCACTGCAACCAAGCCCAATTGATCATCGATCGGACCAGCCGCGTGAAGTCGATCTGAATTGGACTCACCTTGCCAAGTCCGAATGCTGCCATCTTTCATGACCGATCGTCGATTGAATGAAACCGGCACCGTCTGGGTTGCATTGCCGGCCACGATTTTCGAGGAACGTTTGTTCGAGATCGCTTCACCGATTGCTCCGACGATTCCGTCAACCAACTTCGTTGCGTACGGAGAATCCTGGCTCTCACTTTCGTCGGTTTCCAGTTCTCCGCGAAGATGTCGAACCAAATGAGCTTTGTAATCGGGGGCGGTGTGAGAATGCGTCGCCGACAAAATGTGGTTTTCGGCTGGGATCCCATGCAAAGATTCCGATTTTCGCGACACCACTTCGTACAAGTCGCGAGTGACCCCAACCAAATCGCACACCACCCAAACCACGGTTGTGTCGCCCTGCTCTATCACCATCGCTTTTGCAAAGAGCGGATCACTTGTTTCGGTCGCCAACCGCTCGTGAAAGTAACCCGACATCGGAAATCCCGTTGGCGGAGTGATGTCTTGTTGGGCGCTACCAATCAATAAATCCGGGATAGCAGTCGATCCTGCCTCCGGATGCTTCGCCTCGCTCTCCTCCGCGTTCGCGATTGCCCCCCAAGAGCCAAACAAAATCAGGCAGCCAATCAGCCAGACGCCGAAGAAACTGATCAGGCGAGCGGAAACATCCAAGGAACGAGCCATGGTTCTTCCAGTTTGAGAGGCGGGCATTGGGGAGGGGACCGGAGTCGGTTGGTGGGGTGGGGTTCGTGAACCCGTGCATATTGTAGATACTCCCAATCCTGCCCACCGGCTCTCAGCACCTTCGATTCACACAAAATTCAATGCTTTCATCCCTCACTCCCGATCAAATCGCACTGTTGGCAGTGGGAGCGACCGGCATTGGGTTTTCAAAATCTGGCTTCCCAGGCATCAGCATGCTGCATGTCGTGCTATTTGCCTTTGTGTTTGGAGCTTTGGAATCGACCGGTGTCCTGCTTCCGATGCTAGTGGTTGGCGATCTATGCGCCATCGGATTCTTCGGGCGGAAAGCGGATTGGTCACATGTCCGACGATTGCTTCCACCCACGTTGGTGGGCATCTTGATCGGCTGGGCAATGATGGACCGGCTGAATCCTGAATACTTCAAGACACTTGTCGGCGGAATCATCCTGGCGCTGACCGCGGTCCAAGCCGCACGGCTACTCAGGCCAAAGATATTCGAGAAATTTCCGCATCAAGTCTGGTTCTCGGTATTCCTCGGGTTGCTCGCAGGTCTAACAACGATGTTGGCCAATGCGGCGGGGCCCGTGGTAGCGCTCTACCTGATCGCTGTCAGCCTGCCAAAGTGGGAGCTGATTGGAACGAGCGCTTGGCTGTTCTTGGTTTTAAACGTTCTGAAGCTCCCCTTGAGCTACAACCTTGGGCTCATCTCACCCGATACATTGTTAGTCGGAGCTGCACTGGCACCGATGATTCCGATTGGAATGCTGTCAGGAAAATGGCTCGTCACACGAGTTTCTCAAACCTGGTTCAACGCCATTCTTCTGGGATTCACGGCCATTGCCGCCGTGCGACTGATGGGTTGGTTTTGATCCGAACGATTTCAACCGCGTTCCTCCGGAATCCGCTGCCTTATGTCGATGGAAACACAATCCACTACCGACTCAGAGCAATCCGAAATGGACATCGAAATCCTTCGAGTCGACTACACGCACGAACCCCATCGCCAATCTTTGCTGAGATTGCTTTCGGAATACGCAAACGATCCAGCTATCGGAAGCCCCGGATTGAGCAAACGGGCTCAACAACGTGTTGCCACTGAATTGGCTCAGAGACCCAATGCGGTCTCACTTTTCGCGATGATCAATCATCCCGATCACCGGAGCGAAGCGATTGGATTGGCAAACTGCTTTGAAGTCTTCTCCACCTTTGCCGCCGCTCCCGTTTTGAATGTGCACGATGTTATGGTCAGCGCACCGCATCGGGGAAAAGGAGTTGGCTCGATGCTGATGCAGGCAATCACCGATCTGGCAAACGAAAGAAACTGCTGCAAAGTGACCCTCGAAGTCTATCGCGGCAATCGACCCGCACGTTCGCTGTACTCGAAGAACGGATTCGCCGGAACCGAGTTGAATTCGGAGCTTGGCGAAACGCTTTTTCTATCCAAGCGCCTGATCGGAGACGAATGACAGCCTGTCTAATTGAACCGATCCATTCCACGCTGCAAGGAAACCAATATGCAATACGAACAA